>JAJYDI010000009.1 GCA_021777635.1 Pseudomonadota bacterium | reverse complement strand
CCGGCATGGCCTTGCCCGGCATGAATGCGGAACTGTTTGCGCGCTGGGCGCAGCTGCTGGAACAGCGTACCGGCGTCGTCGTCGCGCCGGCACGCATGGCGTTTCTGGTCGGCGCAGTTCGCTCGCGAATGCGCGAGGCCGGTTTCGGCGACTACGAGGCCTATTTTCGTCTTGTCAACGCTGGAGCCGCCGGCGCGGTCGAATGGGCTACGCTGGTTGATCGCCTGACCGTGCACGAAACGCGGTTTTTCCGCCACCCTCCCTCGCTGGAGCTCATTGCACGGCGTTGGCTTCCAGAGCGCATCGCCGCCGGTCAGGAACGCCTGCACATGTGGAGCGTCGGCTGCGCCAGCGGCGAGGAGGCGTGGTCGCTGGCAATGGTCATCGATCACGCGCTGGCCGCGCTCGGCCATGGACCAACCTACGGCATCACTGCCAGCGATGTCAGTCATGCGGCGTTGGCTGCGGCGCGCAGTGCACAGTACCCGGCAGCCCGATTGGCCGAGATACCGCTGGAATACCGCAGCGTTTACACCGAGATGAAGGACGACGATGCTTTCACGCCGATCGAGCGCCTGCGCCGGCGGGTCGGATTCGCCCGCGTCAATTTGCTACATGCCGCTGCCGCGCCGCTCAAGCGCCTTGACCTGATCTACTGCCAGAACGTGTTGATCTACTTCGCGCGCGAACGCCGCCGCGAGCTGCTAGACGGGCTGGCAATGCTTCTGGAGCCTGGCGGTCTACTGATACTTGGCGCCGGCGAAGTCACCAGCTTCAGTCACCCCGCGCTGACCCGCGTCGCCGCCACCGGCACGCTGGCCTATCTGCGCAACCGCTGAGATCAGCCATGCGACTCGACGAAGACATCGACTTCACCACTCTGACCTGGGTCAAAGGGGAGCTCGACGAAACCTTGAAACAGGCGCGGCAGGCGCTTGAGGTCTATGTCGAAGACCCGGCAGACGCCAGCCAGATGCGTTTCTGCGCGACCTACCTGCACCAGGTTCAGGGCACGCTGCGCATGGTCGAGTTGTACGGCGCGGCAATGGTAATCGAGGACATGGAACAGTTGGCGCAGGCGCTGCTTGATGGCCGCGTGCGTCAGCCTGACGAGGCCTATGCCGTGCTGATGCGAGGCATGGTTCAGATGCCGGACTATCTGGAGCGACTGCAGAGCGGTCACCGCGACATCCCGATCGTGCTGCTGCCGCTGATCAACGACCTGCGCGCCTGCCGTGGAGAGAAGCTGGTCTCCGAGGCGATGCTGTTCACGCCGGAGCTGAACACGCCGCTGCCGGCCGATGCGCCCGGCGCCGCAGCCGCGCAGGCGCCGGCAGCTCAGCAGCGCGCACTGACCGTGTTGCGCTCACGCTTCCAGGCGCCATTGCTGGCATGGTTCCGAAGCCAGGGTAGTGCGCCGACCCATCTGGCGATGATGCGAGAGGTACTCGATGCAGTCGGTGCCGAATGCTATAGCTTGCCTGGGCGGCGCCTCTGGTGGATCACCTCGGGCGTGGTCGAGGGTCTGCAGCAGGGCTTGCTCGAGGAGCACAGCGTCGCAGTCAAGCAGTTGATCGGGCGCGTTGACCGCTGCATGCGAACGCTAATCGAGCAGGGCGAAGTGGCACTGGCGGGAGGCGAAGCCGAGGAACTGGCGCGCAGCCTGCTCTACTACGTCGCTCAGGCAAAGCCTGGTTCCGCGCGTCTGGACTCGATTCGCCACACCTACCGCCTGGATCGTCTGTTGCCCAGCCAGCGCGAGCTGGAACATGCGCGTGGGGCGATGGCGGGACAGAATCGCGCCTTGCTCGATACCGTCGCCAAGGCGATCAAAGAGGATCTGCTGCGGGTCAAGGACGCTCTCGACCTGTTCCTGCGCAATGCCGGCGGCGATCCCGCGCAACTCGGCGGTCAAGCCGACGTGCTCGGGCGTGTTGCCGATACTCTTGGCATGCTTGGACTGGGTGTGCCCCGGCGAGTGGTCAACGAACAGCGCCAGATTGTCAACGAGATCGCCGGTCAAACGCGTGCTGCCGACGAGAGCACCCTGCTCGATGTGGCTGGCGCGCTGCTGTACGTCGAGGCCTCGCTGGACGACCACATCGACCGGCTCGGCGCGGAGGATACCAACGAGGCTACCGCGGCGCTGCCCAAGGCCGAGGCCCGGCGAATTCTTGAGGCGCTGACGCACGAGGCCGGCATCAATTTGGGCAAGGTAAAGGACGACATCGTCGCCTTCATCGAATCGCCTTGGGATCACGCTCGTGTCGAGCAGATTCCCGGCCTGCTGGAGGAGATCGGCGGTGCCCTGCGCATGCTTGATCTACAGCGTCCCGCCGAACTGCTGGTCGGAATCGCACGTTTCGTGCACAACGAGTTGGTCGCTGATCGCCGCATTCCCACCGCCGAGCAGATGGACCTGTTGGCCGATGCCCTGACGTCGGTTGAGTACTACTTGGAGGCTGCGCGCGAACAGCGTCCTAATCGCGAGCGCATCCTAGATGTCACCGAGCGCAGCCTGTCCGCGCTGGGGTACTGGCCTGCACCTCCCCTGCGACAGCGCGCTACTTCGGTCGCAATGGTCACTGCGCCACGCCCGACTGCAGGCGAACCGTTGCCCGGGGACACTGCCGGCATCCCAGCGCCGGTCATTCCGGCTGCGGACGCGGTCGAGTTAACCGAATCGGTGAGCATTGCCGCGGGCAGCGACTTGGGCGATCTGGTGGTCGGCGAGTCCGGCGCACCTGTGATGCACGGCGCGGATGTCGCCGGACTGCGGCTGGCCGAAACCGAGGCCACTGCGCCACCGGTTAGCGATGACGGTGACTGGATCGAGATCGAGGAGGAAGTCGAAGAGCAGGTGCAGGTCGGTGAGCTGACGACTCCGGTCGGTTTCCAGGCGGCCGCCGACGAGATTGATGCCGAGATTCGTGAGGTGTTCATTGACGAGGTTCAGGAAGAGATCAACAGTCTCGGCGTCAGCGTCCCGGCGTGGCTGGCACAGGTCGATCATCTCGATGCGCTGAAGCCGATTCGTCGTGCCTTCCACACGCTCAAGGGATCAGGACGACTGGTGGGCGCGCTGACTCTGGGCGAATTCGCCTGGAAGATCGAGAACATGCTCAACCGCGTCCTCGACCACAGCATCGCGCCCGACATCAAGGTACAGGCGCTGGTACAGCATGCCGTCGCCGCTCTGCCGGCGTTGCTCGCGGCGCTGCGCGGCGCTGCCGACCAGCACGCCCCACTGGCCGCAATCATTCAGACTGCGGACCGCCTCGCCGCCGGCGAGCCGGCAAGCGTCGAGCAGTTTCTGCAGCCGACGCGTTTCGAGACCGTTCGCCGGGTCATCAAGCGCCGGGTACCGCGTGCTCACGATGCCGCCGCGCTCGCCGCCGCGGTGCCTGGAGCGACGCTTGCCGGGATCGGAGCCGAGGAGATCGTCGCCGCGCCATTAGGCCATGCCGTGATCGAGCTACCTCCGCTCCCGCCGGTCGATGCGGTGCTGCTGGAGATCTTGCGCAGCGAGGTCGTGCAGCACCTGTCCACAGTCCGCGATTACCTGATTGCCTGCAAGGCTCAGCCGCAGCCGGTCAGCGAGCCACTGCTGCGAGCTGTGCATACGCTCAACGGCGCTATCGCGATGGTCGATATCCCGGTAATCGGCCATGTCTTGGCGCCGTTTGAGAGCTATCTCAAGCGCCTGCGCGCGCTCGATCAGTTGCCTGCCCCAGATGGCGTGCACGCACTCGCGGACGCCGCCACTCTGATTGAGCAGGTGATGGCGCAATACGATGCGATCACTCCGGTGTTGCCGGATTCAGGCACGCTAGCCGCGCGCGTTGCCGCTCTGCGAGACGCGCTGCCAGAGCCGCAGTTGGCTCATCCGGTCTACGAATTGCCGGTCGAGGATGCATCTGACAGCGTGACGGAATCCCCATTGCCGGTGACCGCAGACGCTGGCGAACCGCAGTCGGTGCAAGTTCCGTCGGACGCCGCTGCGGCAGACGCGGAAGATGTGCGCAT
This sequence comes from Pseudomonadota bacterium, assembly GCA_021777635.1. The sequence goes on along the minus strand of JAJYDI010000009.1, from coordinate 18,048 downwards.
CAAGGCTTGGCTGGCCGAGTTCACCGCCCCCGGCGCGTTGGTGCCGATCGCACCCGCCTCGCCACCGGACGTCGACGATGATCTTACTGCGCTACTGATGGACTCATTCGAGTCCGAATCGCGGAATACCGCGGACGCGCCCAATCAGGCGGGGGCCGAGGCTGCACTGACGCCATCCCCGCCGGTGGATGACGAAGTCGGTGCTGCGTCCGACACAGATAGCGCGGTCGCGCCAGCTAGCGCCGACGCCGATCAAGCCGCATGGCTTGTTGCGGAGTCGATCGCAGTGGAAGCATACGTAACGGAGCCAGGCGTGCATGAGGATGCCGCCGAGTTGCCGGAGGCCGAACTTCACGTGCCCGATGAACCGGCGCAATCGGTCGAAAGCGCGCCAGCGATGTTAACCACCTCGGCGCCGCTACCGCCGTTTCCCGAGGATGCGCAGCCGGAGGGCGCGCTGGATCTGCCGGACCTTGATGCCGATCTGCTGGAGATCTTCGTGCAGGAGGGCGCGGATATCCTCGATCACGCGGACGGCCAGATCGCCGGGCTGCGGATGGCGCCGCATCAGCGCGAGTTCGTGTCGGGCCTGCAGCGCGACCTGCACACCCTCAAGGGTGGCGCGCGCATGGCCGGGCTTGCACCGATCGGAGATCTTGCGCACGCGATGGAGACGCTACTGGAGGCTGTCGGCGAGGGCCGGCGCGAGCCCGAGCCGCTGGTGATCGAGTCGCTCGAGCGCGGCTTCGACCGCCTGCACGAGATGGTCCAGCGCATCGCGCAACGTCGCGCAATCGCGATGCCGGAGCGGGCGATTGAGCGTTTCGAAGCGCTGGCCGCCGGTCGTGGTGTTGCGGTTGACTTGGCAGCGACCACCGGCGCCGTGGTTGCCGCGCACGCCGTCGCCACTGAACCCGATGCGTCCGCTGCCGAACGGGTGCCGCTGCGACCCTTGCCGCCGCTTGAGCCCGAGGAGATTCGTGCGCCGCAGGAGATGATCCGCGTGCGCTCGGATCTGCTCGACTCGCTGGTCAATTATGCCGGCGAGGTGTCGATCTACCGCTCGCGACTGGAGCAGCAGGTTGCCACCTTCCGCTTCAATCTGGTCGAGTTCGAGCAGACCGTCAGTCGTCTGCGCGAGCAGCTACGCAAGCTCGAGATCGAGACCGAGGCGCAGATCATTGCGCGCTATCAGCGCGAGCATCAGGAAACCGGCAGCGCGACGTTCGATCCGCTCGAGCTCGATCGGTTCTCGCAACTGCAGCAGCTCTCGCGAGCGCTGGCCGAGTCAGTATCTGACTTGGTGTCCATTCAAGGCCTGCTCGACGACATCACGCGCCAGTCCGAGACTTTGCTGTTGCAGCAGTCGCGGGTCAGCTCAGATTTGCAGGAAGGCCTCATGCGCACGCGCATGGTGCCGTTCGATGCGCTGGTGCCGAGCCTGCGCCGTACCCTGCGCCAGGCAGCGCAGGAGCTTGGCAAGCGCGCGCAGCTGCGCGTCGAGGGAGCCCATGGCGAGATGGACCGCAACCTGCTCGAGCGCATGAAGGCGCCATTCGAGCACATGTTGCGCAATGCGCTGGCGCACGGCATCGAGTCGCCCGTAGAGCGTCTGCGAGCCGGTAAGCCCGAGGAAGGTCTAGTCACAATTCAGGTCGGCCGAGAGGCGACCGAGGTCGTGATCCGCGTCAGCGATGACGGCCACGGTTTCGACCGCGACGCAATCCGCGCCAAAGCGCTCGAACGCGGGCTGCTGCGCGATGGTGCGCAGCTGTCCGACCGCGACCTCTACGCTTTCGTGCTCGAAACCGGATTCTCCACAGCCGAGACGGTGACCCAACTGGCTGGTCGCGGTGTCGGAATGGACGTCGTTGCCAGCGAGATCAAGCAGCTCGGCGGCACTCTGGTGATCGATTCCCAGCGCGGTCGCGGCACCACGTTCTCGATCCGCCTGCCATTCACGCTGGCGGTAACTCAGGCGATCTTGGTCAAGCTGGGCGAGAGCGTCTACGCACTGCCGATGACCTCGGTGCAGGGCGTGGCGCGCATCGCCCGCGACGATCTGGCGACGAGGCTGCTGCTGGATTCGCCCAACTTCACCTATGCCAGCGAAACCTACGCGATCCACGATCTCGGCAGCCTGCTGGGCGTCGGCGCCGGACGCATCGGTGACGAGCCGCAGTTGCCGCTGCTTATGTTGCGAAGCGGTGATCAGCGCGCCGCGGTGCGGATCGACTCGGTGGTAGGTTCGCGCGAGATCGTGGTCAAGTCGGTCGGGCCGCAGATCAGCTCAGTGCCGGGAATCTTCGGCGCCACCATCATGGGCGACGGGTCGGTGGTGATGATCCTCGATCTCGCGCCGCTGGTGCGTCGCAGCGCTGCGCTGGGCCAGCGCGCCGAGGCTGAGGCGATCGAGGAACTTCTCGACCTTCAAATGCCGGAGCCGAACGTGGAGCCGCGTGCGCGGCCGCTGGTGATGGTGGTGGACGACTCGATCACCATGCGCAAGGTCACCACCCGCGTGCTCGAGCGAAACGATCTCGATGTGATCACCGCAAAGGACGGTCTCGACGCAGTCGAGAAGCTTCAGGAGCGTGTGCCTGACCTGATGCTGCTCGACATCGAGATGCCGCGCATGGACGGCTACGAGGTCGCCACCTACATGAAGAACGAACCCCGCCTCAGGCGGGTGCCGATCGTAATGATTACCTCACGTACCGGCGAGAAGCACCGCCAGCGCGCACTGGAAATTGGGGTCGAGCGCTATCTCGGCAAGCCATACCAGGAGGCCGAACTGCTGCGCAACGTCCAGGAATTGCTGGAGCTGCACCGTGCCTGAAGTCGCCTCCACCGTGCCTGCCGTGGCCCTGCTGTTCGAGGACGCTGCGCTTGGCGCGCGCCTACGCCAGGCGTTGTTGGATCGCGGGGCGCAGATCGTTCTTGAGGATTCCGCTGCTCATGCGACGCCGGCCGCGGTAGCCGACTGCGGCGCCGAGGTGATCGTGATAAGCCTCGAACCCGCGGCCGAGGATGCGATCGAGATTTTGTATGGCGCGCTCGACGGGTCGAGGCAGCGCGTGGTTTTCAACGATGCGGAGGCCTCGCGTCGGCTGTCGGGCTGGGACCAGGCGCGCTGGGCGCGTCACCTAGCAGCGAAGATACTCGGCAGCGCTGACGTTGATCCGCCGCGCCCAGCGGGTGCCCGCGTGGTCCCTGCGCCAATGACGGCTGCGGTCGACCCGCAGAGGACAGTCACTCCGACCTCGGCGCCGTTGGTCGAAACGGAGCAGGCGCCCGTGGACGCTGAGGTGGCGGGTCAGCAAGCTACATCGGTGCTGGCGATTCCACAGGCGCAGCCGGTCGAAAACGTTGCGGAAGTGCCCGTGGCGCAGGTTCAAGCGTCCGGCGCGTCCGAATCCATCGGCGATGCTGAGATCGATGCGCTGTTCGAGCTGCTTCCCGCGACGATCGATCCGGCTGGCGCAATCAACGCCTCTGTCGCACCGCTCGTTGACCCGACAGCGCTAGACGATGAAATCGCTGCGCTGCTTGCCGGATCACCGCTACTGGATGCCGCGGATGCCGGGTTGCAGGCACCGGTCCCCACGCCAACCCCGGTTGAGGACATCGACGCTTGGCTGGCGCGCGTCAGCGCCGAGCAGGAGCAGGGCCCATTGACCGTTCCGGTCAGCGACACTGTGCCGGTTGCGCAAGTCAACGTGCGCGGCTTCAGTTTGGAGCCGCTGGACGAAATACCCTCCGTGAGCGTACCGGTTACGACGCTCGCGCCGGCGTCGCTCCCCGATGCACCCGACTGGGGACTGCTCGGATTCGACTTGCCAGATGGGTTCGATTCCTTGCCGTCGGCGCCTGATGCGGTGCCCGTGACTGCCGCCGAATTCGGCATCGAAACGGTGTCCGCTGCGGATTATCTGGCGCCTGCGCCCATGGGCGCTGATGGCGTGGCGCCTTTCGAGGTGGATTTTGGTGGCCTTGAGCTGATCCCGATCGAGGAGGCGGTAGCGCCGCACGTTGAAGCGAAGGCGCACGAACTGAATTCGACGGGACAGCGGTTCGCGCTGCGCCGCGTCGTGGTCCTCGGTGCCTCGATTGGCGGCCCCGAGGCCCTGCACGAGTTTCTCGCCGCGCTTCCTGCCGATTTGCCCGCGGCACTGGTGGTCGCGCAACATATCGACGCGGCCTTCAACGGCTCGCTGACCCAGCAGTTGGGGAAGGCCGGCACACTGCCGGTGCGACTGGCGGAGGCCGGTGCGTCCTTGCGCCACGGTGAGGTCATGGTAGTACCGAGCGGCAAGCGTCTGCGCATTGACCGCAGCGGGCGCGTTCAGCTTGAACCGCTGCCAACGGGCAGCCCTTATGACCCGTCGATCGACGATACCTTCACCGCAGTCGCCGAAATCTTCGGCCCCGATGTGCTGGCATTGATTCTTTCCGGGATGGCGAGCGACGCGGTCGCGGGTGCGCATGTCGTCGCCGCGCGTGGCGGTCGCGTTTGGGGCCAGGAGCCATCGAGTTGTGTGGTCAGCTCGATGGTGGATGCTGCCGGCAGTGCCGGATTGATCGGCTATTTTGCCACACCGCGCGATCTTGCCGCGCGACTCGCTTCCGAACTGGGCAGGGGACAGGCATGAACGAACTCCCGCGCGAAATCCGCGGCGTAATGATTCCGGTAAGCGGCACCCGCGTTCTGCTGCCCAATGCCACCGTGGCCGAGGTAATCACTTTCGCGAACGCGGAGCCGGTCGCCGGCGCACCGGCATGGCTGCTCGGACGCATCCGCTGGCGTGGCTGGCGTGTGCCGCTGCTGTCTTTTTCGACTCTCGCTGGCTACGGCAGTGGCGAAGGCGCGTTGCATGCGCGCGTGGCCGTGCTCAAGGCACTGGGTGGCCATCCCAAGCTTCCATTCCTGGCGCTGCTGACCCAGGGATTCCCGCGACTGACCACACTGACGCCGGATCTGCTGATGCCCACCGGTGACGGCCATGCGCTGCCTCCGGGGGTCCGCGAGGAAGTACTATTGCGCGACGATCTCGCGGTGATCCCGGACATGCCGGTGCTCGAGGATCTGGTGATCGAGGCACTAGCGCAAGCGGCCTGAGCAGCGCGCCGGAGCGCATCTTCGGAGCCGCGCGCTCAACGCACGAGTGAGCGCTCCGAACGTTCGATGAAAGCCAGCATCGTGGCGACGTCTCCGCTTTCGCGCGCCTGCTCGGCAAGCTTCGCGCGCGCTTCGGCCAGCGGTAGCCCTGCCATGTACAGCGTGCGATAGGCGCGCTTAATTGCGGCCACGCGCTCGGCACTGAATCCGCGCCGCTTCAGTCCTTCACTATTGACGCCGCGCGGCTCGGCGAACTGTCCGGCCACATAGCAAAAGGGCGGCACGTCGCGGTTGATGGCGGAATACATCGCGGCGAAGGCGTGCGCGCCGATCTTGCAGAACTGATGGGCCCCGGCGAATCCCCCGAGTATGACGTGGTCGCCAACCTCGACGTGTCCAGCCAAGGTGGCGTTGTTGGCCAGCACGGTATGATCGCCGACCACGCAATCATGCGCGATATGCACGTAGGCCATGATCCAATTGTCACTGCCGACGCGGGTGACATGCGCGCCATCGCCGGTGCCACGATTAATGCTGACATATTCGCGGATGGTGTTGCGATCGCCGATCACCAGTTCGCTGGTCTCGCCGTGGAACTTCTTGTCCTGCGGGTCACCGCCGATGGCGCTGAACGGCCAGATGCGGTTATCCGAGCCAATACGCGTGGGGCCGCCGATCACCACGTGCGCGCCGATGCGGGTGCCACCGCCGATCTCGACACCGGGTCCGATAACACTGTAGGGGCCGATTTGGACGTCCGCGGCCAGTTGCGCGGCGGCATCGACTACGGCGGTGGGGTGCACGCTCATCGTGATGTCCCGGAAAGCCTATGTCCGCGATGGGTGAGGAGAGCGCAAAGAACACTCACTCCAAAGGCCCTTTCGCGCCCTTGGCGCTTTCCTGGGACGGGCTTGGCATTGCGTCCGATCATTCGGCGCGCCCGGCACACATGATCTCGCAGCTGGCAGCAACGGTACTCTCGACCAGTGCCGCGGCCTCGAACAGGCCCATGCCACGCAGCATGCGCTTGAGCGTCACCTTGAGCTGCAGTTGGTCGCCGGGAACAACGATGCGATTGAAGCGCGCCTTGTCGACCTTGACTAGGTAAAACAGCATGCGGCTGCCCACGGTCGGTTCCGGGGTGTCGCCGGACAGCTGCACCAGCAGGCCCGAGGCCTGCGCCAAAGCTTCGATGATCAGCACCCCGGGCATCACCGGGTGGCCGGGGAAATGGCCCTGAAAGTACGGCTCGTTGACCGTAACGTTCTTGATCGCCGTGATCGAGCGGCCTGGTTCCAGCGCAATCACGCGATCGACCAGCAGGAACGGGTAGCGGTGCGGCAGCAGGCCTTGGATCGCTTTCACGTCCACGGGCAGGCTGAGTACGGTCTCAGTCATCGCGGGGTCCCTTTTCCAGCGCCGTCAGGCGGCGCACATAGTCATCCAGATGCTTCAGACGTGCGGCATTGCGGCGCCACTGACGGTTATCCTGCAGCGCGGTCCCCGAGGAGTATTCGCCGGGTTCGCGAATGGAATGCGCTACCAGGCTCATGGCGGTGATCGTAACCCGGTCGGCCACCTCAAGGTGGCCGAGAATGCCGGCGCTCCCGCCAATCAGGCAATGACGGCCAACGCGGGCGCTTCCGGCCACCGCGGAGCAGCCGGCCATCGCAGTGTGTGCGCCGATGAAGACGTTGTGCGCAATCTGAATTTGGTTGTCGAGGCGCACGTCTTCTTCGAGCACGGTGTCGCCCAGCGCGCCGCGGTCGATCGTGGTGTTGGCGCCAATTTCGCAGTCGTCGCCGATGCGCAAGCCGCCGAGTTGCGGCACCTTGATCCAGTGATCATGCTCAAAAGCCAGACCAAATCCGTCGGCGCCGAGTACCGCGCCCGGGTGCACCAGGACGCGGCGTCCGAGCGTGACGCGCTCAACCAGAGTCACGTTTGCCACCAGCCGCGATTGCGCGCCTACTGTGCAGTCGCGACCGACCGTGCAGTGCGGGCCGAGCCCGGCGCCATCGCTGATTACCGCGCCATCATCGATCACGCACAACGGCCCGATACTTGCGCTGGCGCTGATCCGTGCACCGGGCGCAATCACCGCACTGGGATGGATGCCCGGCTGCGGATGCGGGCGCTGCTCGAACAACGCTGCGATGTGGGCGAAGGCCAGATAGGGGTCGGCCGCGATAAGCGCGGGCACTGGGCAGACGCTGGCATCCTCGGCGCGCAACACCACGGCCCCGGCACGCGTCGTCGCCAGCTGCGCCGCGTAGCGCGGATTGGCCAGGAACGCCAGCTGCCGCGGACCGGCATCCGCCAGCGTGGCAACGCCAGCGATCGCTGTCGCGGCGTCACCGCGCCGCTCAAGGTCGAAGCGCGAAGCCAGCTCGTCGAGGCGATGAAAGACAGTTGCGGACATGCGCGGACTCTACCCGGACCGCGCGGCGCCGGCCAAGGCCGGCGCCCACGCCTCAGAAGGTCGAGCCGAATGTGAACTGGAAGCGCTCGATGAAGGGCGCATCGGTGACCCGGTTGTACTTGATCGGCATCGCGTAACTGATGTTGATCGGGCCGATCGGCGCGCGCCACTGCAGGCCGATGCCGACGGAGGAGCGCAGCTGGCCCCACGCGAACTGGCTGTAAGTGCTGAACACGTTGCCGGTGTCGTAGAACAGCGACACGCGTGCGGTGTTGCTGTCCTTGAGGAAGGGCAGCGGCAGGAACAGTTCGGCACGGCCCAGCACCTTGAACGCACCGCCGATCGGCTGTGCGTTGGTATAGCCGGGAACGGTCAGGCGCGGGCCGAGGGTGTTGTCCATAAAGCCGCGCACATCGGTCACGCCGCCGCCAAAATAGTTCTGCCAGAACGGAAATGCCAAGCTGCTGTCGCGTCCGTAGGTACTGCCATAACCAACGTTGCCGGTCAGGCCCAGCACGAACGACTTGGGTAGTGGGAAGTAGTTGCTGCTGACCGCAAAAAGCTTGTAGTACTGCACGGTCGAGCCGGGCAGAGCGATCTCGGCGGAGATCGATTGCAGGCCACCGCGGGTCGGGGTGAAGTACTGGTTGCGCGTGTCATGGGCGTACGAAATGGTCGCCGTCCACGAGTGGATGGTGCGGTGTCCGAGCAGGTTCTGGTAGTCGATCAGCGCCTGCGGGGTCAGTCCCGGATAGGTGTTGATGGTGTTGCTACTCAGTCCAAGGCCGACGTTGATGGTGTCGGTTTCGGAAATCGGAATGCCGAAGTAGGTCGAGAACGACTTGGTGTTGTACAGGTAGCTGGCGATGTTCGCTTGGCCCTGGTTCAACTCGGTGTAGCTGGCGTTGTAACCAAGGCTGACGCCATTGTCGGTGAAGTAGGGATCGAGGTAGCTCAGGCTGTACTGCTTGAGGAACGAACTCTGCTGCACCTGCGCCGATACCTGCTTGCCGGTGCCGAGGAAATTGCGTTCGGAGACCGAGAAGCTGCCGATCACGCCCGAGACCTGCGAATAGCCGACGCCGAACTGCAGCGCGCCGGAGGGCTCTTCTGCGACTTTGACCAGAAGGTCGACCTCGTCGGGAGAACCTGGCACGCGCTCGTTCTTGATCTCAACCGACTTGAAGAAGCCGAGGCGCTCCAAGCGCACCTTGGAGCGGTCGATCGCCGCCTGCGAGTACCAGCCGCCCTCGAACTGGCGCATCTCGCGGCGCATCACCTCGTCCTCGGTGGTGCTGTTGCCCTTGAACACGATGCGGCGCACGTAGACTCGCTGGCCCGGCTCGATGAACAGGGTCAGGTCAACGGTGCGGTTTTCCTTGTCGATCTTTGGCACTGGCGTGACTTTGGCGAAGGCATAGCCGATGTTCGACAGCACAAGCGTGATCGCGTTGGTGCTGGCCTCGATGCGCCTGCGCGAGAAAGTGTCGCCGGGCTTGACCAGGACCAGTCGGCGTAGGGCCGTCTCAGGCAGCACCAGGCGGCCCAGCAGCTTGACGTCGGCGATCTTGTACAGATGGCCCTCGTGAACGTCCGCGTCGATGTACATGTCGCGCTTGTCGGGGCTGATCGTCACCTCGGTCGAGTTGATCGTGAAGTTGGCGTAGCCGCGGTCGAGGTAGAAGTTCTGCAGCTTTTCTAAGTCGCCGGTGAATTTTTCGCGCGAATACTGATCGTCGTGCGAATACCATGAGGTCCAGTTGCTGGTGCTGGACTCGAAATCGCTGCGGATCTGCTTGTCGCTGTAGGCGGTATTGCCGACGATATTGATTTCCTTGATCCGCGCCGCCTTGCCTTCGCGGATCTCGATGTCGATGGCAACCCGGTTGCGATCCAGGTGGGTAACGTGTGGGTCGATGGTGACGTTGTACTTGCCGCGGTTGTAGTACTGCCGCGTCAGTTCCTGCTGCACGCGCTCAAGCGCGAGGCGGTCAAAAGTGTCGCCCTCGGCCAGCCCAATCTGTTTGAGCCCCTTCATCAGCTGTTCGGTCTTGATGTCCTTGTTGCCGCGGATGTCGATCTTGGCGATCGATGGCCGCTCGACCACGGTGACCACGAGGATGTTGCCTTGGCGGTCCAGTGAAACATCACTGAAGAACCCGGTGCGGAACAGCGCGCGGATCGCATCCTGCGCACGCGCGTCGGTCAGGGTGTCGCCCTGCTCCACTGGCAGATAGCTGAACACGGTCCCCGGTGCGATGCGGGTCAGCCCGTCCACGCGGATGCCCGAGACCACGAACGGTTCAAAGGCGTTTGCTTTGGCGGTCAGGCAGGCAAGCAGAATCAGGGCGGCGATACGCTTCATCGGGGTTTCCAGTGGGTGAACCGCAGAGCGCTGCAGGCGTCAGCTCCCTGACCGGCAGCGGGCTGCGGCTCAGGAGACCAAGCGCAACAGGTCGTTGTAAAACGCAAGGCCCATCAGTGCGACCAGCAGGGCCATGCCGAAATACTGACCGGTGGCCATGACCCGTTCGCTCACCGGGCTGCCCTTGATGGACTCGATAAGGTAATACACGAGATGCCCGCCGTCCAAGATCGGGATCGGCAGCAGGTTCATGATCGCCAAGCTCAGCGAGACGATGCCGAGGAAGTACAGGAACCACGCCGCCCCCAGATCGGCTGAAGCGTTGGCGTATCGGGCGATCGAGATCGGTCCGGAAATGTTCTTCAGCGAAGCCTTCCCGGTGACCATGCGGCCAAGCATGCCGAGCGTCTGTCCGGCAAGGTCCCAGGTCTGCGAGAAGGCGGCCGGGATTGCGGCCAGTGGGCCCTTGCGCTGCACCGTGTCGTAATTTGCGGTGTCCGCGACGCGTTCGATGCCGAGCAGGTAGCCCGAACTGCCGTCGGTGCGCCGCGTATAGACCGGTATGGCCACCAGATCGAGACGCCGGCCATCGCGCCTGATCGCGATAGTCAGCGCCCTGCGCGGGCCGGCCTGAGCCTGCAGCGTCTGCACCAGACCGGCCCAGTCGCGCACCGGCTGGCCGGAGATCGCCAGCACGCGATCGCCCGGGCGGAAGCCTGCGCGCGCCGCGGCACTTCCGCTTTCGACCTTGGCGACCACGGCAGGGATCATTAGCTGTTTGGGGACCAGGCCGATGCGCTGCATGCTGGCATCAGAGCCGATCCCGGCAGGCAATTGCTGCAGCGGCAGGGTCAATGTCTGTTTGGCACCGCTCGGCGTGCGTACCTCCAATGTCACCGCGCGGCGAGCGGCGATGGCATCTGCCAGCGCGAGGCCGACGCCGCTCCACGTGCCGACGGCGCGGCCGTCCACTTGCTCGATGCGATCGCCAGCAACGATCCCTGCGGCCGCCGCCAGTTGGTCTGCCTCGCCGACGATCGGCAGGTAGTCGGGCTTGCCCACCACTAGCATGGCCCAGAACGCGGCGACCGCGAACAGCAAATTGAAGGCCGGGCCGGCGGCAACGATGGCGATGCGCTGCCAAGGCGGCTTGGCGGTGAACTCACGACTGCGATCAGCGGCGGTCACCTCGCCTTCGCGGGCGTCGAGCATCTTGACGTAGCCGCCCAGCGGGACCGCCGCGATCACATATTCGGTGCCGTCGCGGCCGAGGCGCTTCCACAACGGTTTGCCGAAACCGATCGAAAACCGCAACACCTTGACTCCGCAGCGGCGCGCGACCCAGTAGTGACCGAATTCATGGAAGGTCACCAGCAGCCCGAGGGTGACGACCATCCACCACACAGAACCCAGAATTTCGCTCATCCGATCACGCCGCTCCGCTGATCCGCATTCGCCCGCTGCCGAAGTCTGGCACGCCGCCACGTCAGCAGCGCAGGCGCGCGCCGATGATACGGTGCGCCGCATTTCGCGCCGTTAAGTCGCGGTGAACCAGGGTGTCAAGGTCGCTTACCGGCTGCGGCGGCAGCGCCTCCAGCACCGCCTCGACGACGTCGGCAATCATCAGGAACGGCAGGCTGCCGGCGAGGAAGGCGGCCACCGCCACCTCGTTTGCGGCGTTGAGCATGGCCGGGGCGTCGCCACCGGCATCCAGCGCAGCATAGGCTAGGGGCAGGCAGCGGAACGTGCTGGTGTCGGGGGCCTCGAAGCCCAATGCCGGGCGGCTGATCAAGTTCAGCGCCGGCACTCCGGCTTCGATGCGCTCCGGCCACGCCAGCGCGCAGGCCAGTGCGGTGCGCATGTCGGGATGGCCAAGTTCGGCCAGCACCGAGCCGTCGGCGTATTCGACCAGCGAATGCACCAGGCTCTGCGGGTGCACCAGCACCTCGATGCATGCGGCCGGGGCGCCGAACAGCACGTGCGCCTCGATCACCTCGAGGCCCTTGTTCATCAGGGTGGCCGAGTCCACCGAGATCTTGCGGCCCATCACCCAGTTGGGATGCGCGCAGGCCTCGTCCGGGGTCACCGCGGAGAGTTCCCCGCGACGCCGGCCGCGGAACGGTCCGCCCGACGCGGTCAGGATCAGGCGCCGCACGCCCGCCGCGGCGAGATCGACTGGGCGGCTGCCGGGCAGGCACTGGAACAGGGCGTTGTGCTCGGAGTCCACCGGCAGGAGATCGCCGCCGCCCACGGCCAGCGCCGCGCGCAGCAGCGGTCCGGCGCACACAGCGGATTCCTTGTTGGCCAGCAACAGGCGCTTGCCGGCGCGCGCCGCGGCCAGCGTCGAACCCAGGCCGGCGGCGCCGACGATGGCGGCGATGACGGTATCGCAGAGCGTGCCGGAGGCGGCCTGCTCCAGCGCCACGGGGCCGGCGGCAGTGTCGGTAGGCAAGCCGGCCATCGCCAGTCGGCGCGCCAGCGCACCTTCCAATGTCGGGTCGGCAATCACCGCCAGGTGTGGGCGGAAGCGCTCGCAGAGCGCCGCCAGTGCCTCGACGTTGCGATACGCCGACAGTACGCCGACGCGGTAACGCCCGGGATGGCGTGCGATCACATCCAGCGCGCTGGCGCCGATCGAGCCGGTGGCGCCGAGGACGGCGATCGTCCTCATAGGCCCAGAATCAGCTTACCCAGCACGAACAGTGGCAGCGCCGCGAAGACGCTGTCGAGGCGGTCGAGGATGCCGCCGTGGCCGGGAAAGAACGTGCCCGAGTCCTTCACCAGCGCATGACGCTTGAGTAGGCTCTCGAACAGGTCGCCGACGATGGCGGCGGCCACGGTCAGCAGCGCCAGCAGCAGCAGCGGGGCGAAGGCGATTCCGCGCACGCCCAACAGGGCGCCGCCGGTTGCGGCCACAGCCAGCGCCAGCAACACGCCTCCGGCGACTCCCTCCCAAGTCTTGCCGGGACTGATCGTCGGCGCCAGCTTGTGGCGACCGAGGCGGGTGCCGGCGAGGTAGGCGCCGGTATCGGCGGACCAGACAAGCATCAGGCCCAGCAGGGTCCACGCGTGGCCGAGCGGCTCGCTGCGATGCAGCGCCACCAGCGCCAGCCACGCCGGAACAATGGCCAGCAGCGCCGTGCCCACCTTCAGCCAGGCGTGCTTGCGAGTCGGAGCGGCAGCGTAGTTGACATGGCGCAGCCAGACCAAGGCGAGCAGCCACCAAGTCACACCGGCGGCGAGCACCGCGCCGAGTAGCAGCGGGTTGTCGTCGATCCATAGTAGCGTCAGCAGCCCCGCCGCGGCAGCCAGCATCAATGCCCGTGCCAGATGTTTCCGGAAGCCCGCAAGTCGCGTCCATTCCCACAGCGCCTGCAGGGCCATCACCGCAATCACCAGCGCAAACAATGAGGTCGGCGCCAGCAGAATCAGCACGATGGCCAGCGGTGCCAGCAGCAGGGCGGTCAAGGTGCGCTGGTTGATCTCGAGCCGGCTCATGCGCGCGCCGCCCGCGTATTGCCGACCCTGCCGTAGCGCCGTTCGCGTGCGGCGAAGTCCCCCAGCGCGCGGTCGAGTTCGGCGTCGTCGATGTCCGGCCACAGAGAGTCGGTAAAATACAGCTCGGCATAGGCGATCTGCCAGAGCAGGAAATTGCTGATGCGACGCTCGCCGCCGGTGCGGATCAGCAGATCCGGCGGTGGCAGTTCGGCTAGGCAGAAGTATGGTGCCAGAACGGCCTCGTCGAGGCGCGCGGGGTCGAGCGCTCCGCGCACGGCATCGGCGGCGGCGCGGCGTGCGGCCTGCGCGATGTCCCAGCGGCCGCCGTAGTTGACGGCGACATTAAGCGCCAGCGCGACGTTGCCCGCGGTGCGCTCCATCGCGGCACGCATGCGCGCGTGCAGCTCGGGCGCGAATGCAGCTAGATCGCCGACGAAACGCACGCGCACGCCATGGCCGTGCAACGCGTCAACCTCGCGATCCAGAGCCTTGAGGAACAGCTCCATCAGCGCGCCGACCTCGTCCTGCGGCCGGTTCCAGTTTTCGCTGGAAAACGCGAAAAGGGTCAGCGCGCCGACGCCCCGGCGCAGGCAGTATTCGACTGCGGTCCGCACCGCCTTCTGCCCGGCGCGATGGCCGAAGCTACGCGGACGGTGGCGGCGTTCGGCCCAGCGGCCGTTGCCGTCCATCACGATTGCGAGGTGCTTCGGGATGCGGGGCGCGGACGCGGTCATAGCGATCCAGAAGGCTTGGGAGCCAAGCGGTTTCCCTCACTCCCGGACCGCTTCCCGGAAGCGGGGGGGGAGTAGACGCCGACGCGCGCCGTCGTCCCTGCCGGCAGGGTGTCGACCGCCTGGGCGTTCATCCGGCAGGGCGCCTCACAGCGCCATCAGCTCGTCTTCCTTGGCCTTCACCACCGTGTCAACTTCCTTGATAAAGCGGTCGGTGAGCTTCTGCACATCGTCCTCGGCGCGGCGCTCCTCGTCCTCGGTGATCTTCTTCTGCTTGTGCAGGTCCTTAATATGTTGCAGGGCGTCGCGGCGCACGTTGCGGATCGCGACCTTGGCCGTCTCGCCCTCATGGGCCACGTGCTTGGCCAGATCCTTGCGGCGCTCCTCGGTCAGAGGCGGCAGGTTGATGCGGATCACAGTGCCGGCGGTGGTCGGGGTGATGCCGAGATCGGAACCGAGGATGGCCTTTTCGACCGGGCCGACCATCTGCTTTTCCCATGGCGTGATGGTCAGCGAACGGGCGTCGGCCACGGCAACTGTGGCGACCTGGCTCAGCGGCATGTCGGTGCCGTAATAGCTGACCCGAATGGTCTCAACCAGCGCGGTGCTGGCGCGGCCCGTTCGCAGCCGCTGCAGCTCGTGGCGCAGCGCGTCGACGCATTTGCCCATGCGCGTCTGGGCGTCGGACTTGATCTCATTGAGCATGCTCGTTACCGGCCTTGCGAAAGGTCGCGAGTATAGCCCAGCGCTGCCGGGGCGCCGTCGGCGCGCGGCGCGATTGGGGCTTCAGCGGCCGCTGTCGACCAAGGTTCCCAGCGGCTCGCCGCGCATGATCCGCATCAGGTTGCCGGGCACGCCCATGTCGTAGATGCGCAGGGGCAGGCGGTGGTCGCGGCAAAGCGCTATGGCGGCGGTGTCCATCACCGCCAGCTTGCGCTCGATCACCTGGTCGTAGGAAAGGCGCTCGAAGCGCTCGGCGCCGGCCACCTTCTTGGGGTCGGCCGAGTAGACACCATCGACCTTGGTCGCCTTCAGCAGCAGTTGCGCCCCGACCTCGATCGCGCGCAGCGCGGCGGCGGAATCGGTGGTGAAGAACGGGTTGCCGGTGCCGGCCGCGAACAGCACGATGCGGCCCTTCTCGAGGTGGCGGATCGCGCGCCGGCGGATGAAGTCCTCGCAGACCTCGTTGATCTTGATCGCGCTCATGGTGCGCGCGTAGGCACCGAGTTTTTCCAGCGCGTCCTGCAGTGCCAGCGCGTTCATCACGGTTGCCAGCATGCCCATGTGGTCGCCGGTGACGCGGTCCATGCCGGCGGCGGCCAGCCCGGCGCCGCGGAAGATGTTGCCGCCGCCGATCACTACGCCGATCTGGATGCCGGCGCGCTGCACCTCGAGGATTTCCTGCGCCAGGCGGATGATCATCCGCGGGTCGATGCCGTAATCGACCTCGCCCATCAGCGCCTCGCCGGAAAGCTTGAGCAGGATGCGCTTGTACTTTGGCTCGGCGGTCATGCGGTCCTCGCGGCTGCAGGCAAAACAGCGCTAGTGTAATCGAGCCGCCACGATCATGGCGTCGCCCCCGGTCGCCGCCGCGCGCCGGCTAGAATTCCGCCTCGTCCCGGAGACCGCGCATGAAGCCTTTCGGCACCCCGCTGACCGAGACCGCGATCCGCGTGCTGCTGCTCGGCTCCGGGGAACTCGGCAAGGAGCTTGCGATCGAGCTCCAGCGCCTGGCTTGCGAGGTGATTGCGGTCGATCGTTATGCCCACGCGCCGGCGATGCAGGTCGCGCACCGCAGCCACGTGATCAACATGCTCGACGGCGCCGCGATCCGTCGCGTGATCGAGCTCGAGCGGCCCGATCTGGTGGTGCCGGAGATCGAGACCATCCATTCCGCGACCCTGCTCGAACTCGAGGCCGAGGGTCTGACCGTGATCCCGACCGCGCGCGCGGCGCGGCTGACCATGGACCGCGAGGGCATCCGGCGACTGGCCGCCGAGGATCTGGGCCTGCCGACCTCGCCTTACCGCTTTTGCGACACGCGTGCTGAGTACGAGATGGCGCTGCGCGCTCTCGGCCTGCCCTGCGTGGTCAAGCCGGTGATGAGCTCGTCGGGCAAGGGGCAGAGCGTGGTGCGCAGCGCGACCGATGTGGGCCCGGCCTGGGACTACGCGCAGTCCGGCGGGCGCGCCGGCCAGGGCCGAGTAATCGTTGAGGGCTTCATCGATTTCGACTACGAGATCACCCTGCTGACCGTGCGCCATCGCGAGGGCGTCAGCTTCTGCGCGCCGATCGGCCATCGCCAGGAGGACGGCGATTATCGCGAGTCCTGGCAACCGCAGCCGATGCCGGACGCGGCACTGGCCGAGGCCGGGCGCCAGGCCGCGGCGATCACCGCGGCGCTGGGCGGTTGCGGCGTGTTCGGCGTGGAGTTCTTCGTCCACGGCGAGCGTGTGATCTTCTCCGAGGTCAGCCCGCGTCCGCACGACACCGGCCTAGTCACGCTGATCTCGCAGGATCTCTCGGAGTTCGCGCTGCACGCGCGCGCCATCCTCGGCCTGCCGATTCCGCTGATCCGCGCGTTCGGCCCCTCGGCATCCTGCGCGGTGCTCGCCGAAGGCGAGGGCGCTGCGCCGCGCTATCACGGCGTGGCCGCGGCGCTGGCCGAGCCCGACACCGCGCTGCGACTGTTCGGCAAGCCCGAAGTGCACGGGCGCCGGCGCATGGCGGTGGCGCTGGCCCGCGACGCGACCGTCGAGACTGCGCGGGCCAAGGCACGACGCGCGGCGGCGGTGCTGCATGTCGAGCTGCAGGACCGGACCATTCGCGGTCCCGCGGGCTAGCCTCGTCGCCTCAGGCGCCGGCTTCGCGCAGCGCCGCGCCGAATGCATCCGGCGTCGTCAGCGGCTCGCGGCAGCTCGATCCCTCGCAGACCCAGGCCACGCCGCCCGCACGCGCAACGCGCTGCGCCAGCAGTCCTGGCAGCGCGGTGGCGTCGTCGGGGATCAGGAACACCGTGACGTCCGAGGACGCTGCGCGCGCCGCGGCCTGCCAGGCCGCGGCGGAACCCGCGTCGGTGCGCACCACCACCTGCGGCGGCGGAACGATCGCGGCGCGCAATGCGCGCAGCAGGCCGGGAGCGGCCTGCGGGTGGTGGTCGAGCACGCTCTGCGCGGCATCCAGCGCGCGCCCGGCGGCGGTCAGGCAATCGCCGTCGCCGGTCAGATGGCCCAGCTGCAGCAGGGCGCGGATCGCGACCGCATTGCCGGCGGGCAGGCTTTCGTCTAGCCACGGTTTCGGGCGCTGGATCAGCGGTTCGGCGTCGTGCGCGGTGAAGTAAAACCCGCCGCGCCCGGCATCCTCGAAGCGTGCCCGCAATGCCGCGGCCAGCGCGAGCGCAAAGTCGAGGTCGACGTCGCGCCAGCGGCACTGCAGCAGTTCCAGCACGGCGTCGAGCAGGAAGGCGTAGTCGTCGAGGTAGCCCTCGCCGCCGGCACGCGGATCCGCCAGTGCGTGCAGGCGGCCGTCGCGCCACGCCAGACGCCGCAGCGTCGCCAGCGCGGCGTCGGCCTGCGCGATCAGCGCCGCGTCGTCGAGCAGGCGGCCGGCACGAGCCAGTCCGGCGATGGCCAGCGCGTTCCAGGCGGTGAGGCGCTTGTCGTCACGTGCCGGTGGTACCCGGCGATTGCGCACGGCCAGCAGGTCGCGGCGCGCGCGCTCGAGTCGGTGCTGCGCCACATCGATGTCCAGTCCGAGCATCGCGGCGACCTCGGGCAACGGCCGCACGCCGCGCAGGTGCCAGGCCCGGCCTTCGAAGTTGGGCGGCGCATCGAAGCCGAAGTGCAACGTGGCGACCGCCGCCGCGTCGGCATCGAGCGCAGTCGCAAGCGCTTCGCGCGTCCACACGTAGCAG
>JAJYDI010000122.1 GCA_021777635.1 Pseudomonadota bacterium | reverse complement strand
CACGATCCCGACCATCGTGCAGGGCATCTCGACCGCGACCTTCTTCATCCCGCTGCTGGGCATCGTGCTCGGCGGCCTGCCGCCGCAGCGAATCGCCGCGGCGTCGGGGTTGTCGAACTTCGCGCGCATCACCGCGGGCTCGTTCGGCACGTCGATCTACACCACCTGGTGGATCGACCGCGCGTCGATGCACCATGAGCGGCTGGCCAGCCACATCTGGAGCGGCAACCCGATCTCGACGCCGGTGCTGCAGGGCATGCAGCAGGGCGGGTTCAGCCACGAGCAGGCGCTCGGGCTGATCGACCGGCTGATCACGCAGCAGGCCTACACGATTTCGGTCGACGAGATGTTCCGCCTCAGCGCCTGGCTGTTCGTCGCGCTGACGCTGCTGGTGTGGTTCGTGCGGCCGGTGCGCGGCGCCAGCGTCGACGCCGGCGGCGCGCATTGAACGGCGGGTGTGGGCACGCATCGCCGCGAGCGTTTACGATGCCGCGATGATCGAGCCCACCTTGCTGCTGCTGATTCGCCACGGCGAAACCGCCTGGAACGCCGATGCGCGCATCCAGGGCCACACCGACATCGCGCTGAACGCGCGCGGCCTGGCGCAGGCACAGGCACTGGCCGGCGCGCTGGCCGACGCCGAGCTGGACGCGATCTACTGCAGCGACCTGACGCGGGCGCGGCAGACCGCGGCGCCGCTGGCGCGCACCCTCGGCCTCGAGCCGCGCCTGGATGCTGCGCTGCGCGAACGCGCGTTCGGCGCGTTCGAAGGCTCGAGCTTCGCCGAACTCGAGCTCTTGCATCCGCAGGCCTGCGCACGCTGGCGCGCGCGTGATCCGGCGTTCGCCGCCCCGGGCGGCGAGCGGCTCGACGCGTTCTACACGCGCGTCACCTCGGCGGCGCTGCGCATCGCGGCCGAGCATCCGGGTGGTAGTGTCGCGCTGGTCAGCCACGGCGGCGCGCTCGATTGCCTGTATCGCTGCGCCAGCGGCCAGTCGCTCGACGCGCCGCGCAGCTGGGAGTTGCGCAACGCCGCGATCAACCGGGTGCTCGTCGCTGAAGGGCGCATGACGCTGGTGGGCTGGAACGACTCGGCCCACCTCGATTCGGTGCTCGACGAGAACACGGCCTGAGCCGCTGGCCACAAGGCGGCCCGCGGCGACCTGCCATCTGCGGTGCCGGATTCGAGCTCATTCGGGGCCGGCGGCATGCACCTTGAGCTTCGACAGCGCGGCTGGGCGCTTTTGGCATCCTGATATTCGTGCATTTCGCGGTCAGCTAGTCGCAAATTGCTCGCCGACTGGTGCCCTACGAACAAACGTCAATACCTGTAACCCGTATGCTCCATCCGGGGCCCGCAGTCGCTGATCGCGGGCGGTCCGGTGTCCTTGGAGCAGATGATGGCGCGCGACAAAAAGGGTCAAAACTCACGACGTTCACCGACGATGTGGACGAGTTCGATGGCGTTGGCGCTGTTGCTAGGCGCATGCGGTGACGGATCGCCGCCGAACGGCGGGCGCGTTGGTGAGGGTGGCGTCGTCGAGGGTAATGCTGCCACGGGTGGTGCTGACGCGGGCGGTGCTGACGCGGGTGGTGCTGACGCGGGTGGTGCTGACTCGGGTGGTGCTGACGCGGCTGGTGCAGACGCGGGCGGTGCTGGCGCGGGTGATGCTGCCACGGGCGGTGTGGGCCAAGGGAGCAAGTCCGGCATGGGCGTCAGCGGGAAGAGCACCGGCGAGCTCGACGCATCGACTGGAGCCGGCGACGCGAAGCGCCAAGCTGGCGACATGTTCGCGCCAGGCATATCGAAGCGTTCTGCCGACACGAAACGCAAAGGGCCGTCGACGGGTATGGGCAACGGCAAGGGCAAGGGCTTGGCGCAGGCGCGGCAACAAACCGGGCACAGCGGCGGGGCAAACAGTGCCACCCCGCACGGAGAAAAGACCTTGCAGCAGGCCTCCAACGATCACGTGACGATGAAGTCGTCGAAGCTGGAGCAGTCGAGTTCAGTAAATGTGCCGTTGCTCTCAGACGATGAGTCGGCGCCCGTGCCGCGTAATTTGAAGATTTCAGCGGAACAGCAGTCGAGCAGCTCGCAATTCCTGGCCGAGCAGCCACGTGAGAATTCGGCGGCGGTGTCGAAGGAGCAGCGCATGGTGCAAAAGCCGTCGCAGCTTCAGTCGCAACAACCGCAGGCGTTCGAGTTAACCTTCGGCGGGAACCCAAAGCTGCTGGAGGCGCAGAGTCAGGGCGAGCCGCAGGCTGCCGTCCAGAATGTTCACCAGGACATGGTTGACGATGCTGCTGGGCCCCAGCAGCAGGGCCCCGTCAGCGTACCGGTCCAATTTGTCGGTCCCGCGATGCCAACGGTCGAACTGACCATTTCCGACGTTGCCGCCGACGGCAAGCCAGGGAAAACAAGTCGGCCCCTGAAATTGCTCGTCGACCCCTCGAGCACCGGCGTGCACGTGTTTCACGACGCGGTCAAAATGCTGAACTTGGCTCCACTCACCACCACGCAGGACGGGGTGCGGTTTCCTCTGGGCCTGACGTCGTTGGTGCGCGATGTTTATCTGCCGGGCGTGGTCGCCAGGGCCTATGTCAACGTGGGCAAGGGCAGGACGACTGAAGCGATCCCGCTGCAAGTGATCGACTCACCTCATGCTCCCGGAGTGGGTGTAACAAAAGACATGCAGCGGCGGATGAAGCAATTTTTCCTCGATCACCGGATCGACGGCATTCTCGGGATCGGAGCCAAAACTCACCTGGTCAATGACGCACCGTACTCTGCTTACTGGTATTACGAGGAGGGACACACGACCCCACTGGGTGAGGGCAAGTTCGGGGCCGACCAGCGATTGATAGGTCTGCACGCCGCGTTGCCGCTGCCGGTGGGCATGACCCGCGCGAGCATCCTGAGCTTGCCCCCGCGCGGCATACCGAACGCATCAGGCGATGCCGGCAGCGGGCTGTTGACCTTCGGCATCGAGGCCTCGAAGTTGGCGGGGGATGATAAATTGGGGAAGCTCAATCCATTCCCAGGGTTCAATCCCGTCTCCGCATTGCTCCCTGAGGAGTTGCAGGTTCATGAGCCGGAGACGCAAGCAGCATGGACGGGGGACAAGGGCATCGCGTGGGAGCGCTTGGTCGACCACACGCTGGTCATTGTCGCGCCCGACGAATCGGCCCAATACGGGAGCTTTCTCGTCTACAAGAACCGCAAATGATCCTGGTCGACGGCGAGCAAGCATGCGCGAGGCTGCGTCGGTCGGCGACCGCGCGGCTGACGCGCACCCCCGCGCAGCCGCTGAGCGCTGCGGGCTTGCAGACATTCACGTATCTCGCGGTCGGCTAGTCGCTAATTGACCGCCAACTGGCCACTGGCGAACAAACGTAAATACCTGCAACCCGTATGCTCCATTCGGGGCCTGCAGTCGCTGATCGCGGGCGGTCCGGTGTCCTTGGAGCAGATGATGGCGCATGGCAAAAAGGTTCAGAATTCACGGCGTTCGCCGGTGATGTTGACGAGTTCGATGGCCTTGGCGCTGATGCTTGGCGCGTGCGGTGACGGATCGCCGCCGAGCGGCGTGCGCGTTGCCGAGGGTAAGGTCGTCGAGGGTGATGCCACTGCGGGAGGCACTGCGCGGACGGTGCTGGCGCGGGCGATGTTGCCGCGGGTGGTGCAGGCGCGGGCGGTGCGGGCGCGGGTGATGCTGCCACGGGCGGTGTGGGCCAAGGGAGCAAGTCCGGCATGGGCGTCAGCGGGAAGAGCACCGGCGAGCGCGACGCATCGACCGGAGCCGGCGACGCGAAGCGCCAAGCTGGCGACATGCTCGCGCCAGGCATATCGAAGCGTTCCGCCGACGCGAAACGCAAAGAGCCGTCGACGGGTATGGGCAAGGGCAAGGGCACGGGCTTGGCGCAGGCGCGGCAACAAACAGCGCACAGCGGCGTGGCGAACGGTGCCACCCAGCTCGGGGAAAAGACCTCGCGGCAAGTCTTCAACGATCACGTGGCGATAAAGTCGTCGAAGCAGGAGCAGTCGAGTTCCGCAAAAGGTCTGTCGCTCTCAGACGACGGGTCGGGGCCCCAGCCGAAGGCATTGCAGGTTGTGATGCAAACACAGCCGACCAAGTGGCAACACCAGCCCCAGCAGCCGCTCGTGAATTCGACGACGAGCTCACTGGGGCAGAGCGTCGTACAAGATCAATCGTCGCATCGGTTGCAATCATCGGCGGCGTTGGATTTGACGTTCGGCGGGGACCAGGATTTGCAGGGCACGCCGAGTCAGGTCCAGACGGGGAACGTCGTCGAAAATATTGTCCAGGACGTGGTTGACGATTCTGCGGGGTCCGACAACGGGCTCGATGTCAGCGCGCCGGTCGAGTATGTCGACGCCTGGATGCCAACGATCAAACTGACCATTTCTGACGTTGCCGCCGACGGCAAGCCAGGGAACACAAGTCGGCCCCTGAGATTGCTCGTCGACCCCTCGAGCACCGGCGTGCACGTGTTTCACGAAGTGCTCGGCAGCGCGCTGGAACTGGCTCCGCTTCGCGTCACGCAGCCGCGGGGACAGAATTCTCTGGCCATGCTGACCGCGATGCGGGCGATGTCCCGTTCGCTGTTGAACCGTGCTGAGGTGACAGCTCCATGGTGGGGATGCTACGCGGCTTGGCGAGTGGCTTCGGCCGTGTCCTTTGGTGAGCGCTGCGCGAG
>JAJYDI010000121.1 GCA_021777635.1 Pseudomonadota bacterium | reverse complement strand
GCTGTTCGGCGGCCTTGGTGCGCGAGCGGATGCATTGCAGGAACAGGCGCGCATCCTTGCCGGGGAATCGCAGTCTGCCGCGTCTGGAGCCACCGCTTGATCGGAGGCGGCGACGCGACGCACCAACGCCAGCGGCCGTTCGGCTCGAACAGGTAACCGGTTCGACATCGCGTCCCGAATCTCTATGCCCGATGAACTGCTTCAGCGCCTGCGCAAGTTCCACGATCAGGCCTTCCCGAGCTACCAACAGGATTTCCGGAACCTTGTTTCCTATGGGCAGCATCCAACCACCTTGTTCGTCGGCTGCTCCGACTCGCGGGTCGTTCCGCATCTGCTGACCGGCGCTGGCCCAGGTGAGCTGTTCTTGGTGCGCAATGTCGGCGCGTTTGTGCCGCCGTTCGATGGCAGCGCGGGCTATCACGGCACGGCAGCGGCGATCGAATTCGCTGTGCTCTCACTGGCGGTGCGCAACATTGTTGTCTGCGGGCACAGTCACTGCGGGGCGATTCGCGCGCTGTACGCAGACCTGTCAGATGAAGCAGTCAACCTCAAGGCGTGGCTCGATCTCGGCCGTGAGGCACGGCTGCCAGTGCACGAGCCAGACGCCGATATGCTGCGGCGGACCGAGCAGCGCTCCGTCGTGCTCCAACTCGACCGGCTGCTGGACTATCCCATGGTGCGCCGGAGGGTCGACGCTGGCAGCCTTACCCTGCACGGCTGGCATTACGTGATCGAGGACGGTGAAGTTCACACCTTTGACGTGCGCACCGGTCATTTCACGCCGGCAACACTGGCCAGCGAAAGCAGCATCGGGCTCGCGCCAGTCGAGTCCGAGCCGGTGGATCCAGTGATATAGGGCGGTCCGCTGCGCACTTCAATGCCGGCCACGATGTGCACGAGCCGGTTCCACCTGAAGGGGCAGGGCCACTTGGGTCTTCGTGTCCGCAGGCCAGTTGAGCCTAGGGAACCGCCCACAGAAGTCGGCCCGCGAAAAGCGCGCCGCATGGGCGGCCTTGGCGCGGCCTGCAACCACTCAGAGATTTGAGTAAGCCCGTCGCCGCCCGCTGGTGGGGCGTCGTGAATGCGTGTCATCCGTGGACCCGAATGCCACGTCGTCTCGCGATCTCGCGGACGTGCTTCCTGCTCAGGCGAACGCTGCGAACGAACAACGCGTTCCGAGTCCTGAACCACCCGCAGTCAACGCGCAGCTCAGCGTCATTCGGGCGGACGGGCACGAACGACGGATTGATGGTGATGTTCGTCGCGGCCTCACCGAGGGCGCCCGGTGATCGACGATTGCCGCTGGCACGCACATCCCAGATTTTGCACGCTGATGACGCCAGCCAGAGCCTGTGGCCGCCCGCGACGCCGTCGGAATTCGTCGCAGTTTCTTGGCGAAAGACGCGGTCGGCGTTCGAGATGCCTCCGTCCAGGTTGATCGCGCCGGCGCCCGGCACCGTGGTGAGATCCCGATTGTCTGGACGCTCACCGGCTTGGTCATCCGCGATGGCGGGGGTGCGCCGGAATCGCCTTGTTCGCAATAGGTCCTTGTGTCTTAAAGATGTATTTAAGATCTATCATTCAATTGCCATGAAACAAGACACGGTCCTCGAGCGATCGCTATCAGCCAGCTATGGGGCTGGCTTCGTTACCGACATCGCTGCGGATACGATGGCGCCGGGGCTGTCGCGCGACGTCATCCGCTTGATCTCCCAATACAAGAATGAGCCGGCGTTCATGCTGGAATGGCGGCTTCAGGCGTTTGAGGCGTGGCGGCAGATGCGCGAGCCGCACTGGGCGAATGTCGAGCGAACGCCAATCGACTTCCAGGCGATTTCGTACTTTTCGCGTCCGAAGTCGACCGCAGAAACGCCAAAGAGCCTGGACGACGTGGATCCCAAGCTGCTCGAGACCTACGAGAAGCTCGGCATTCCGCTGCACGAGCGCGCCACGCTGGCTGGCGTCGCGGTCGACGCCGTGTTCGACTCGGTGTCGGTGGTGACTACCTTCCGTCGCCAGCTTGCGGACGCCGGCGTGATCTTCTGCAGCATCTCTGAAGCCCTGCAATCCCATCCGGAATTGGTGCGGCGCTATCTCGGCACCGTGGTGCCGATTAACGACAACTTCTACGCTGCGCTCAACTCGGCGGTGTTCTCCGATGGCTCCTTTGTCTTCGTCCCGAGGGGGGTGCGCTGCCCGATGGAACTGTCGTCCTACTTCCGTATCAATGCCGCGAAGACGGGACAATTCGAGCGTACGCTGATCATCGCCGAGGAAGGCGCCTCAGTGAGCTATCTCGAGGGTTGCACCGCGCCCAAGCGCGACGAGAATCAGCTGCACGCTGCCGTGGTCGAACTGGTTGCGCTCGATGACGCACAGATCAAATATTCGACGGTGCAGAACTGGTATCCCGGAGACGAGAACGGTGTCGGGGGTATCTACAACTTCGTCACCAAGCGTGCACATGCCCGCGGCAAGCGCTCGCGCATCACCTGGACGCAGGTCGAAACAGGAGCGGCGATCACCTGGAAATACCCGAGTTGCTGGTTGATTGGCGAGGGCGCGGTTGGCGAGTTCTATTCGGTGGCGCTGTCCAACCACCACCAGCAGGCCGACACCGGAACCAAGATGGTCCACATCGGCCGCGATACGCGCAGCACGATCATCTCTAAGGGCATTTCGGCCGGCCATGGCCGCAATACCTACCGGGGCCAGGTCAAAGCCGCGAGCAGCGCGCTCAACGCGCGCAACTTCACGCAATGCGACTCGCTGCTCATCGGGGATCGCTGCGAGGCGCACACGCACCCCTATATCGACAGTCGCCAGCCGAGCGCGTCATTCGAGCACGAAGCGACGACCTCGCGTGTCAGCGACGATCAGCTGTTCTATTGTCGCCAGCGCGGGCTGAGCGTGGAGGACGGCATGGCACTCCTCGTCAACGGCTTCTGCAAGTCCGTGTTCCAGCAGCTGCCCATGGAGTTTGCTGTCGAGGCGCAGAACCTGTTGAACGTGAGCTTAGAAGGAGCCACCGGATGACACCCCCACTCCTGCATTTACGCAATCTGCGCGCCGCCATTGGCCAGCACGTCATCCTGAAGGGAGTCGATCTTGATATTGGCCCCGGGCAGGTACACGCGATCATGGGCCCGAACGGCGCAGGCAAGAGCACGCTGGCTTCGGCCTTGGCTGGCCGCCCCGACATCGCCGTCACCGCCGATGCAGCGCAGCTCGGTGGCCAGTCGCTATTGGAGCTGGCGCCCGAAGAACGTGGCCGCATTGGCCTCTTTCTTGCCTTCCAGTATCCGGTCGAACTGCCTGGTGTGCACAACCTGCTACTTCTGCGCAGCGCGCTCAACGCCAAGCGAAGGCACCAGGGGCTGCCCGAGGTCGACAGTTACGCATTTCTCAAGTCCGCCCGTGCTACCGCCAAGAGCCTGGGGTTGGGTGAGGAGCTGCTGCAGCGCAATGTCAACGACGGTTTCTCGGGCGGCGAGAAGAAGCGCAACGAGGTGCTGCAGCTCGCGCTCCTCGAGCCGCGGCTGGCGATCCTCGATGAAGTCGACTCCGGCCTCGACATCGACGCGCTGAAGCAGGTGGCCGCGGCACTGCAGCGCCTTCGAGACGGACAGCGCGGCCTGCTGCTAGTGACCCATTACCGTCGGCTGCTCGATCTGGTGCCGCCTGACGTGGTGCACGTGATGGTTGGCGGACGGATCGTCGCTTCCGGCGGTATCGAGTTGGCCGAGCGGCTGGAGCGGCAGGGATACCAGTGGGCCGGACAACCCGAGGTCGCGGAGGCTTGATTCCATGGACACCGCGAGCATCGCTTGGCCGGCACCGCGCGCCGACGAGTCCGCGAAAGTGCGGCGCTGGCGGCAGCAAGCGCGCGAGCAGTTCACCGCCGCGGGTCTGCCCAACGGCCACGAGGAGCACTGGCGCCGCGCAAACTTCGGTTTCGTCGCCCCGTTGGCCGCCGGGATCGCGGTTGTGCCGTCCGCCGTTGCGCTGGTGCCGGAGGTATTGGACGGCCTCGGGCCGTTCGGTGCCTTCACCCACCTTGCCTTCGTCGACGGTCGTTTCACACCTGCCCTCTGTGCCCTAGGCGATGACGACGCCGTCAGCATCAGCCGGCTGCAGACGGCGTTGCGCGACGGTCAGCCGGCCCGCGCACCATTGCTGCCGAACGCCGGGCTCGACGGAGACTTGCGACTGGCTTTGCTCAATCATGCGTTGGGAGCCGACGGCGTGCACGTGGTCGTCCATCGCGATCGTGCGGCGCGTCACGCCATCGTGCTCGACCACCGCGGCGCGCTGCAGCACGACGGCGTGACGGCGATATCGCATGTACTTCGCCTCGAGCCTGGAGCTGTTGCGACCGTGGTTGAACTGCACGACGAGCGCTGCACTGGACTGCGGACGCTACTGAACGAAGTTCGCATCGAATTGGGTGCGGGCAGCCGCCTGCTGCACTTGCGGCTGACTGGGCCGACGCATGCCTCGCATCTGGTCGACACGCTCGTTGTCGACGTCGGGCGCGATGCCCAATACCTGCAGAGCACCCTTGCAGCGCCAGCGCGGGCGCTGCGCAGCACCCAGTCTCTGCATCTGGCCGGAAATGGTGCCAGCGCCATTGTGCGAATTGGCGGCATCGCCTGCGGCGGCGCTGATGTCGATCTGCGTCTGCTTGCCACCCACGATGCCGACGCAACCCGCAGCGAGCAGACAGTGCACGTGCTTGGCGCGCGCGGGCGGGCGACAGTTGATTCCGAGGCATTGGTCAATTCCGGCCGGCGCGCGATCCGCTCGAGGCAG
>JAJYDI010000120.1 GCA_021777635.1 Pseudomonadota bacterium | reverse complement strand
GCTGAACACACCGAGGCGCTGTTCTGCCACCGTCACGTTTTCCTCGACAAAGCGTTGCAGGCGCTCGTCGGCTTCGCCCTCCGCGCCGGCGCGCTGGTCCAAGGTCAGGTTTCGCTGACCCAGCACCTCGTCGACCAGCAGGCCGACGCTGCCGCCCTGCTGGCGCACCAGCAGCACGCGGCTCTGATCCGTCAGCAACATGCGCTCGCCGAAGAGGAATCCGCCAAGATCCACCACCGGAATCAGGTTGCCGCGCACGTTTGCGACTCCCAGCAACCAGCTGCGAGTACCGGGCACCGGCGTCAGTGCCGGCGGAGTCAGCAGTTCGTTGACTTCGCTGATACTACTGACCAGCAGCCGCGCGCCAATGCGGAATCCGATTCCGCGCCACAGGCCCTCGGCCTCGATCTGCTCGGGCATTCCGGCGACGTGCGCCAAGCTAAGCCGCTCGTACTCGGCGAGCAGCTCGAAAGGCGGCATGATGGCGATCGCGCTCATCGCGTTCTCACCCACCACCCGGCAAAAGTTTCTGGATCCGCGCCAGAAGCTCTTTCTCTGCAACCGGCTTGGTGATGAAGTCCTTGGCGCCCTGGCGCAGACCCCAGACTCGATCGGTCTCCATCGACTTGGTGGTGATGATCAGGATCGGCACGTGCTGCGTCTCGGTATCGCGGCTGAGCGTGCGCGTGGCTTGGAAGCCGTTCATGCCGGGCATGATGACATCCATGATGACCAGGTCGGGGCGTGCACGCTTGACCATGGCGATGCCGTCATCGGCATTGCCAGCGCTGGAAACGCGGTGCCCCGCCTTCTCGAGCAGCGTGGTGAAAACGCGCACGTCGGTGGGGGAGTCGTCGATGATGAGGATATGCGCCATGGGTCCTAGATTCGCGTCAGCTCGAGTGGAGATCGACGTGGCGCCGAATGGCGCCGAGCAGTTCTTCGCGGGTGAAGGGCTTGGTTAGATACTGGTCGGACCCGCAGATGCGGCCTCGGGCCTTGTCGAACAGGCCGTCCTTCGAACTAAGCATGATCACCGGCGTCGCGCGGAAAGCCTGGTTGTTCTTGATCAAAGCGCACGTCTGGTAGCCGTCGAGGCGCGGCATCATGATGTCGACGAAGATGATGTGCGGCTGCAAATCGGAAATCTTGGCCAGCGCCTCGAAGCCGTCCACCGCGGTGACGACGTCGCAGCCCTCTTTCTTGAGCAGCGTTTCGGCAGTGCGGCGGATGGTTTTGGAATCATCGATCACCATCACGCGCAATCCGCCGAGGCCACCCTGTTTCGTATGCTCTTCCACGTATCCACCCTTGCCGCGCCCAGGTCGCGCGGCTGTATATGAAGCAAATCGCATGCCTTGAGTTGCGACAGCGGTCGGCACCGGACAGCGACCGCGCCGACGGTGCGCTGCTGTCGCTCCTTCCGCGATCATCATCGCCCCGACGGCTGTTTAACGCGCGTTTATCAACTCTGTCAAGTTCATCTTGCAAGTCTTTGTCATTCAACACTTCATTAAAACCCCTGCGGAGCAGACCATGGCCCTGACCGTCGCCGTCCTGATGGATACCATCGAGCACATCAAGATCCGCAAGGACACCACCTTCGCGATGCTGCTGGAGGCGCAGCGCCGCGGTCACCACCTGCGCTACCTGCAACAGGGCGATCTCGCGCTGCACGATGGCGCGCCGTATGCGCGGATGGCGCCGCTGACCGTCAGTGATGACGCGACTCGCTGGTTCCGGCGAGGTGACGCACAGTGGCACCCTCTGACCACAGTGGACATCCTGCTGGCGCGCAAGGATCCGCCACTGGACGCGCAATTCCTCTACGACACACTGGTGCTGGAAGCGGCGCAGCGCCTCGGTGTAAGGGTGGTCAATGATCCACGCGCGCTGCGCGACTGCAACGAGAAACTCTATGCGCTGCAATTCCCGCAGTGCTGCCCGCCGAGCCTGGTGGCACGCAACCGCGATGCGCTGCGGCAGTTCGTGCAGCAGCACGGCGAGGTGGTGCTCAAGCCGCTGGACGGCATGGGTGGCCGCGGCATTTTCCGCAGCCATGACCACGACCCCAATCTCAACGTGATCCTCGAAACCCTAGTTGGTGATGACCAGCGCTTCGCGCTGGCGCAGCGGTTCATCCCCGAGATCCGCACCGGCGACAAGCGCATCCTGGTGGTCGCCGGAACCGTGGTGCCCTTTGCCTTGGCGCGTGTGCCGCAAGGCGACGAGTTCCGCGGCAACCTCGCCGCTGGCGGACGCGGAAGCGTCGTTCCGCTTAGCGAACGCGACCACTGGATCGTAGCCCAAGTGGCGCCTGATCTCGTGAAGCGCGGACTACTGTTCGTCGGTCTCGATGTGATTGGCGACTACCTCACCGAGATCAACATCACGTCACCGACCTGTGCGCGCGAGATCGATGCCGCCTCCGGCCTTAATATCGCTGGCATGCTGTTCGACGCCATCGAGGGCCTATCCGCGTGAATGCGCCGGCCCGCCCTGCCGCGGTCGGAGACCGTCTTGGCGTGACTTTGCTCTTTTCATTGCTGCTGCATGCGGTGGTGATCCTCGGCATCACTTTTCGCATCGAGAAGCCGCGCCCGAGCCTGCCGGCGCTCGACGTCACACTACTCAATACAGCCAACGGCGAGACGCCGCGCCGGGCCGACTTTCTGGCCCAGGCCAACAATGCTGGAGGCGGCGACAATGCGCGCGCGCGGCTTCCCGGCAGCCCGATCAGCGGCCCGCTGCCCGATGCCGAAGGCGCCGCGCCGCGGGCGCTCGATCCGGCAGCGCCTCAACCGCAGGTGGACAGCGGCCCGCAGGTACTCACCCGGCTACACGCCAGCGTGCGAATGGCCAGCGCGCCGCAGCACACGCAGGCACCGCTGCAGGCCTTGCCGACGGCCGTAATGCCGATCGAGCAGCGCCTGGAAATGGCCCGACTGGCCGCCGAGGTGCGCGCCGAGAGCGAGGCCTACGCCAAACGCCCGCGACGCAAGTTTATCTCCGCCAACACCCGAGAGTATGCCTATGCGGCCTACATGCGCGCATGGGTGGCACGCATCGAACGCGTCGGCAACTTGAACTACCCCGATGAAGCGCGCCGCCGCGAGCTCCATGGCCAGCTCGTGCTGACGGTCGGACTGTATCGTGACGGCAGAATTGCCAGCATCGACCTGATTAAGGGCTCGGGACACCGAGTACTTGATGATGCCGCCATCCGCATCGTGCGCCTTGCGGCGCCGTTTCCGCCGCTGCCCGCAGTTAGGAACCGCGTCGACGAACTCTACATTACCCGCACCTGGCAGTTCCTGCCCGGCAACGTTTTGCGCGACGCCAGCGATGGCGGCTGACGGCATTCAGTCCGCTGCCCGTAGAATGACCTTATGAGCGCGATCTCGTTCCTCACCGGCCATCTGTTGATTGCGATGCCGGGCCTGCGCGACCCCGACTTCGAGCATGGCGTGGCGTTCGTCTGCCAGCACGGAGAGGACGGTGCCATGGGCCTGTTGATCAACCGTCTATCCGACTTCCGGCTGGGCGCGCTGCTGCAGCAGATGCAGTTGCCCTGCGAGGACATCGGCACTGCCGATCAACCGGTGCTGAGCGGCGGCCCGGTGCAACGCGAACGCGGCTTCGTGCTGCACTCTGCCGAGGGCCACTGGACATCCAGCTATCGCATCAACGAGCGCCTAGCGCTGACCACCTCGCGCGACATCCTCGAGGCGATGGCGGCCGGCCGCGGACCCAGGCACGCGCTGGTGGCGCTAGGCTACGCCGGCTGGGAAGCGGGTCAGCTCGAGCAGGAACTGCGCGACAACGCCTGGCTGACGGTCGAGGCCGACGAGCCGCTGCTGTTCGATACCGAGATCGGGCAGCGCTGGTCGACAGCCGCCGCGCGCGTAGGCGTCGACGCTTCGCGCCTAGCGCACTACGCTGGCCACGCATGAAGGCGGCGCCGGCCTGCGTGCTCGGCTTCGACTTCGGCACCCGCTGCATCGGCGTCGCCGTCGGTGAGCGCGTCACTTCCAGTGCGCGCGCGTTGAAAACAGTCGCGGCGCGCAACGGTGAGCCGGAATGGCCGCAGCTCGACGCACTGATCGACGCTTGGCAGCCGGCCGCGCTGGTGGTCGGCCTGCCGTTGACCCTCGACGGCGGCGAGCAGGCCGTGTCGCGCGGCGCGCGACGCTTCGCGGCGCATCTCGGTGAGCGCTACCGCCTGCCGGTGCATCTGGCCGACGAGCGCCACACCTCGCAGGAGGCGGCGCGGCGCTTCGCCGGCGCGCGCGCGGCTGGACTGTCGCGTCGACGCAATGCTCAGAGCCTCGACGCCATGGCCGCCGCTGTCATCCTCGAAACCTGGCTGGGCGAATCCGCATGAGCGCACGACTGCGTCACCTGATCAGCCTCGAGCATCTCGACGCCGAAACCTTGGCTCGACTGCTCGATCGCTCCGAATCCTTGCGCGATGCTTGTGCGCACGGTACCCGCAAGCTCGATCTGCTGGCCGGTTGCACCGTGCTCAACCTGTTCTTCGAGCCGTCCACTCGCACGCGCACTTCCTTCGAACTGGCGGCGCGCCGGCTGGGTGCCGACGTGGTCAATTTCGATCTCGGCAACTCCTCGACCAGCAAGGGCGAAACCCTGCTTGACACACTGCATACCCTGGAAGCGATGCATCTGGACGCGTTGGTGGTGCGGCATCGCGAATCCGGCACGCCGGAGTATCTGGTCAAGCACGCCGCCAGCGGCGTCGCGGTGATCAATGCCGGTGACGGCAATCACGCGCACCCGACCCAGGGTCTGCTCG
Source organism: Pseudomonadota bacterium (assembly GCA_021777635.1). The sequence goes on along the minus strand of JAJYDI010000120.1, from coordinate 49 downwards.
ACGCACTGACGGTGCGTCAGCATCGTCGCGACCTGCACGCGCTGACGGT
>JAJYDI010000008.1 GCA_021777635.1 Pseudomonadota bacterium | reverse complement strand
GGTTAGCGAGGAGGCCGAGGGGCTGCTGAACATCACGGCGGAAGAGTTCCCGGAAGGAATCGGCCACTCGGCACTCTACGGGACGCAGAGCGGTGGGCAGTCCCCCGTCGATCCGTCATCCGATCCCGGCCCAGTCAATCCGCCATTCCTATTCCGTGGGCCCGGTTTCCTCGTGCCGCCTGGCGCCCCTGAGATCTGGTGCGCCGTTAACGGCTCGGGGGCCCTCTGGGCGGCGGCTGACATTTACCTCTCACACGATGGCACCACCTACACCTACGTCGGCACGACGGCTGCGCCCTCGCGCTACGGGGCGCTCACTACCACACTCCCGCTTGGCACCGACCCCGACACCACCAACACGCCTTCCGTTGACCTGTACGCACCGGCGATCCTCCTTGGGGGCTCGCAGGCGGACGCCGACAACTTCAATACCAAGTGCATCATCGACGGCGAGGTCATCAGCTACGAGACGGCGACGCTGACCGGCACGGAGACCTACGCGCTGAGTTACTTGCGACGCGGCGGCTACGGGACAGCCATCGCGTCGCACAACGTCGGCGCACCCTTTGCTCGGCTTGACGATGCGATTTACCGTATCCCCGTCGATCCGTCGATGATCGGCGAGACGATCTACCTCAAGTTTCTATCGCTGAACTCATTCGGGCGCACGCCGCGCACGCTCGCCGGAGAGACCGCCTACACCTACGTCATCGGCACAAATGTCGAGCTACCAGACGTCCCTCCTCCCCCACAAAACTTCGCTGCAGGCAGCTTCGCCAACACAGTGTCGATCACTTGGACGAATCCGAATCCTGCGGCCGTCGGATGCACGTCCATCGAGTGGTCAACTGCCAGTGGCGGCCCGTTCACCGTTCTTGCCGACGTGGGGCCGACGACGACAGCGTACGCCCTCCATGATCCCGGCGGCACGCAGTATTTCTTCCGCGCTCGCGCACGCGGGCCGCTGGTGGTGAGCGGTTGGTCGGCATACACGGCCGTTGTACAGTCAGCGGCCGAGCAAACGCCGTCGCCGACATCGGGCCTGAACGCCCTCTTCAACCCATCTTTCGAGTCGAACCTCATCACTCCGGTCAACACCGTCAGCAACGCGGTGGGCGATATTGTTTCCGATGGATGGACGCTGAACTACATCGACCAGATCAGCGGGACGCCTGTCTGGTCTGTCGAAAACTCAACCAGTGCGGCGCATGCCGGCCTTGTCGGGTTGGCCTTTACCCTAACCCCTGGGCTGCTCCTTCCAAGCGGCGCGGTAAACTGGGAGATCACGATTCAAAGCCGCCTGATGTTGAATAGTTCGACCGGCGCCTTCGATATGTCGGGTTGGTACAAAACCGTCGCAGCCGCGGCGAACCCGTCGGATTTCCCTACGGACACCTTTATCCAGATGCACCTAGGGGTGCTGAGTTATACCGACCAAAACCCGGCAACCACAGGCACCGACAACACAACGTCCTATGTCGATATTGGTGGCGTCACCATTTCACCTGCCAACCCGACAACGTGGACGCAGTTCACACCGAATGGGAGCGGCGGATCGCCTAACCCTGTTGTGATCCCGCCTGTGGAGTCATTCGTGCGCGTAGTGCTGCGCGTTCTTGTTGGCAATGTCAGCGGTGCGTCATGGACAACGCCGGCCATCGGCAGCCCGATCCTTTATCTCGACGACCTCGCTGGTTTCTTCCCGACCGACCTCAGCACGCAGGTGACAGGCGTGTTGCCGGTCGGCAGCCTTCCGTCGACAGTGATAGTCAACCCCATGACGACGGATGGGGACACGATCTATGGCGCGGCTGCTGGCGCACTAACACGGTTGCCCATCGGCACTTCGTTACAGTCCTACCGCGTGGTGAGCGGCATTCCCGACTGGTACGGCATGGTGGTCAATTCACAATCAGGGACATCGTACACGCTTGGCTTGTCCGATCTTGAAAACACCGTGACGATGAACAACAGCGCTGCGAATGTTGTGAACATCCCTCCCTATTCATCGGTGGCAGCTCCAGTGGGTGCACGGGTTCGGGTCATTGGACTTGGCACGGGGCAAACTTCCTTCTCGCCCAGTACGGGCGTCACCCTCAGTTCGCCAGGCCTTTTCACGATCGCATCGCAGTACGGCACCGTCGAATTGGAAAACATCGGCGTCGACAACTGGATTCTCAGCCAAGACGTGACGGCCGGTAGCCCGACCACCGAAACAGGGGGTGTCGCAAGCTATGAGTCAACGGTTCTCGCCCTCAACCCCGTGTTGTTCTACATGCTCAACGACACCAGCGGCACGACGGCCACGAACCTCGGATCACTCGGCAGCGCGAATGCGACCTACACGGGCGGTTATACTCTCAACACCACCAGCGGCAACACCGGCATCACGAAGTGCGTGGCACTGAATGGCACCAGCGGCTATCTGGTCACCGGTGCGATTAATCCATACGGCACTGCGACTGCAGTTTCCAATGAAATATGGGTCAACCCAGCCTCCATTGGCACTCTAAGCCGGTTGTGTGACATTTATAACCGTCTGTCACTTCAACTTGAAACTAGTGGCACCGTAACCGCCATAATGAATGGCGCTAACGCACTTAATACTGGCACCGCTATCGCTCACGGTACGAAACTGATCCATCTGGTTTGGGTGGCGGATTCCACTGGGCAAGAGTGGTTCATCAACGGCGTCAGCGTTGCCACCACGACCACGCCATACTCCAACTCTGCACCTACAGGTGGTTACTACATCGGTCAGTACAGCGGAGGCGGCTATAGCTTCGGTGGCAACGTCGGACCGCACGCGGTCTATCAGTCGAGGCTGACAAGCGCGCAGGTGCTCGCCAACTACAATGCAGGAAAATGAAGGATCACCAGTGCGCAGCAGACCTACACGCCGCCGACGGGCTTTTCAGCCTGGGGCTGATGAGCATTCCCTTTGCCTGCGCGCCTGCACAATTCCTGCACAGCGCAGTTCCGGCATCAGCAGCGAGAAGTGGCGCAAGTCCTTGGTGCCGAAGGAGGGACTCGAACCCTCACGCTTTTAAGGGCGGCGGATTTTGAGTCCGCTGCGTCTACCGATTCCGCCACTTCGGCGCGGGCGCGAAGTATGCGGCAATCGGTGCAGCCGGTCGAGGACGAACGCGCGCCGTCCACTTTCGGCCACCTTCGGGTCCGGGCGCGGGGCCGCGAATCATGCGGCTGAGACCGACGCGCAGACGGAACATTGCGCGGCACCAACGCTAGTGCTTGCACGAACAGCCGCAGCTGCACTGTTGCGGCCGGCGGTCGGATTGGCCTACGCGGCGCGACTCAGCTTGGCTCCAAGAAGCGTGCGATCGCCGCGCCAAAGCGCTTCGTATCGACCAGAAACGCATCGTGGCCCTGCGGCGAGTCGAGTGCAACGAATTCGACGTGAGCACCCGATGCCGACAATCCCGCGGCGATCTGCTGCTGCTGCTGTAACGGGAACAGGATGTCGGTGTCGACGCCGATCACCATCGCGCGTTCGAGATGGATGCGTCGGAGTCCGGCCAGCACATCGCCTTCGCCGTACTCGGCCATGTCGAACCAGTCACTGGCGCGCGACAGGTACAAGTAGCTATTGGGGTCGTAACTGCGGGCAAACCGGCGCGCGTGCCCTTCAAGGTAGGACTCGATCTGGAATTCAAAGCCGAAGGGGTCGTCCTCACGTTTTTCGGCGTCGAGGCGGATACGTCCGAAGCGGCCGTGCCATTCGATCGCCGAACGGTAGGTGATCACGCCCAGCTTGCGCGCGATCTGCATGCCGTGTTCGGGATAATGGGCGTCGTCATAGCGTCCCTCGTTCCAGTTTGGATCGAGCCGGATCACTTCGCGCTGCAGCGAGCGGATCGCGATTGCGAACGGCTGTGCTTGCGGCGCGGTGGAGATGCTGATGTGCGCGCGCACGCTGCCGGGGTGCAGCAGCATGTAGCCCAGTGCCGCCATGCCACCCATCGAGCAGCCGATCAGGCAGGCCAGCTGTCCGATGTTTAGTCCGCGCACCAGCGCGTGTGCGGCGTTGGCGACGTCTTCCAGCGCCAGTTCGGGGAAGTCGAGCCGATAGGGGGCGCCCGTCGCGGGATCGATCGAGGCCGGCCCGGTCGATCCTTTGCAGCTCCCCAGGGCGTTGACGCAGATCACGAACCAGCGCCGCGTGTCGAGCGCCTTGCCGGGACCGATTATCGCCTCCCACCAGCCCGGGCTAGGATCGTCGGTGCTGGATGCCGCGTGCGCGCTGGGCGAGAGCCCGGTGAGGATCAGTACTGCGTTGTCGCGTGCGGGTGCCAGCGTGCCCCACATCTCGTAGGCTAGCTGGGCGCCGTGCAGACGGCCACCGCGTTTCATCGCAAAGGGCGAAGAGAGATCGAAGTAGCGGCGGGCGTCGGCCATGCAAGCGTCAGTGGCAAGGGCAGGCAAGCCTAGCGGCCGGCGCGCATTGCTCCAAGTCCCGCCGCGTCATCACGACTGGATCTGCGGCAGCCTCATTGCCGCGCTCAATGACGGCGGAGGCCAAATCCAGCCGATCGCATTCGACACCATTCGCGCCATCGAAGCTGGGTGTATGGAAAGTCTTGCAGCCATCGTCGTTCAGGAGCGGCAAAGCGCGCTTTCACGGCGATGCCCCGAGTGCGCGCAGTAGATGCCGTGCAGCGCGATGATCAGCGTCTGCGCCGGCCCCGTGGCCAGCGAATAGAAGATCGTCTGCGCCTCGCGGCGGGTACGCACCAGGCCTTCCTCGCGCAGGACTGCCAGATGTTGCGACAGCGCCGACTGACTCAGATCGACGCGCTCGTTGATCTGGCCTACCGACAGCTCATTGCCCACCAGCAGACACAGCACGCGCAGGCGCTGCGGGTTAGCCAGTGCGCGCAGCAACCGTGCAGCCTCGTCGGCATTTTTTTCCATCGCCTTGACGTCGAACGTCATGCGGGAGGCAGAGGCTCGCGGGGGCATCGGCGGGGTCTCCTGATCGGCGTGAGTCGCATGCGGCAGGTGTCGCGGGAAGCTATGCGAACGCGGCGGCCGCAGCATCTTAGTTGAAATCTAAATAAGATGTCACTAAATTAGATGCGTAGGGGATCTGCCCGGGTTCCCCGCGGCAAGTTCGAATCCGGCGTCTGGGTCCGCTGTGCTGCGCCTTATCCACACCGACTGATCGGGAGATTCGCATGGCACACATCGTCGTTCTGGGCGCCGGCATCGGTGGCATGCCGGCGGCATACGAGTTGCGCGCTGCGCTTGGCAAGGAGCATCGCATTAGCGTGGTCGGCGACGGCCCACGATTCGCTTTCACGCCATCCAACCCCTGGGTTGCGGTTGGCTGGCGCAAGCCCGATGACATCGGCTTTGATGTGACGCCCTATCTGGAAAGAAAGGGTATCGAGTTCCGCGACCAGCCCGCGGTCGAGATCAAGGTGGCTGAAAATTCGCTGGTGCTCAGGGACGGCAGCAGGATCAGCTACGACTATCTGGTGATCGCCACCGGGCCACGTCTGGCGTTCGACGAGATTCCCGGCTTCGGGCCAGCCGCCAATACCCATTCGATCTGCACGACAGCGCACGCGGCCAAGGCGTGGTCCGCCTATGAACAGTTTCTCAAGGACCCGGGCCCGATCGTGGTCGGAGCAGTGCCGGGGGCCAGCTGCTTTGGCCCAGCGTACGAATTCGCGGCGATCCTCGACGCCGACCTGCGCAAGCGCAAGCTGCGTGATCGAGTGCCGATGACTTTCGTCACCAGCGAGCCTTACATCGGCCACATGGGACTCGGTGGTGTCGGCGACTCCAAGGGCCTGCTGGAGGCCGAATTCCGCCAGCGACACATCAAGTGGATCACCAACGCGAAGCCCACCGACATCCGTCCCGGCGAGATGAGCGTGACTGAGATCGACGCCAGGGGCGAGCCGTTGACCGACCACATGCTGCCGTTCAAGTACTGCATGATGCTGCCGGCATTCACCGGCGTTGAGGCCGTGCGCAAGGTCGAGGGCCTATGCAATCCGCGCGGTTTCGTGCTGATCGACAAGCACCAGCGAAGCCCGAAGTTCCCCAATATCTATTCAGCGGGCGTGTGCGTGGCGATTCCGCCAGTGGAGGCCACCCCGGTACCGACCGGGGCGCCAAAGACCGGTTACATGATCGAATCGATGGTCGCCGCGTTGGTGCACAACATTCAGTCGGAACTGGATGGCCGCGAACCGCGCGAGGTGGCGACCTGGAACGCGATTTGCCTCGCCGACCTCGGCGACACCGGTGCCGCCTTCGTGGCGTTGCCGCAGATTCCGCCGCGCAACGTTACTTGGGCCAAGGTCGGCAAGTGGGTGCATCTGGCCAAGGTCGTTTTCGAGAAGTACTTCATCCGCAAGATGAAGACCGGCAACACCGATCCGGTTTACGAGAAGTATGTGCTGCACGCGCTGGGCATTGCGCGGCTGAAAGCCGGGCAGAATGTCATCGAACCCTGATTTGTCCCTTCCCTTTGTGAGGCAAGTGCAATGAACGTCGATCGTGCCGTGATGGCTTTTGCGGGCAGCGTTGTGCTGGTCAGTTTGGCGCTGTCCCAACTGGTTTCGCCGTGGTGGCTTCTGCTCACCGCATTCGTCGGCCTGAACTTGCTGCAGGCGTCGTTCACCGGTTTCTGTCCGCTGGCGATGCTGCTGCGCAAGCTCGGACTGACGCCCGGCAGCGCGTTTCGCTGAGAGGAAACGCCTGTGACGCGATCCGTGCTTTCCCTGCGTGCGGCGCTGCTGCTCGGTGCTGCCACGCTGACGCTGAGTGCCTGCGGTCATCGGCAGCCTGCCGCGCCCGCGGCCAAGCCGCCGCTGGCCACGATCATGCTTCGCGAGCAGATCGCGCCGCGCGAGCGCGTCTGGGACGGCACGGTCGAGGCCGTGCATCAGGCGACGCTGTCGGCGCAGACTTCCGGCCGCGTGCTGGAGCTGCCCTTTGACGTCAACGACTACGTGCCGCAGGGCGCGGTGGTGGTGCGCTTCACTGCGGTCGAGCAGAGCGCAGCGGTGAACGCGGCGCAAGCTCAGGTGCGCTCGGCACAGGCTGCCTACAAAGACGCCGAGGCGCAGTACCAGCGGATCGCCGCAGTCTACGCGCGCAGGCTAGTATCCAAGGCGCAGATGGACCAGACCACCGCGCAGCGCGATGCCGCCAAGGCGGCGCTGGATGCAGCGCAGGCGAACCGGCGCCAAGCTTCCGAGAGTGCTAATTACACCGTGGTGCGCGCCCCGTACTCGGGCATCGTCACCAAGCGTTTCGTGCAAGTCGGCGAGGCGGTGCAGCCGGGGCAGCCGCTGATCTCGGGGCTGTCGCTCGACCAGTTGCGCGTCGAGGCGCAGGTGCCGCAGAGCGATGTCAACGTGATTCGCAGGTTCGGGCGCGCCTGGGTGTTCTACGACGGGGGACGCAAGCGCGTCGAGGCGACCAAGGTGATCGTGTTTCCCTACGCCGATGCGACCACCCACACGTTCACTGTGCGGCTGGAATTGCCGACCGTCGAGACCGGACTCAATCCTGGTGAGGTGGTCAAGGTGGCCTTCATGATCGGCTCGCGGCCGCGCCTCTTGGTGCCGGACAGTGCGATCGTGCGTCGCGGTGAAATGGTCGGCGTGTATGTGGTCAAGGGCGACGGCGTGATGCTGCGCCAGGTGCGGCTGGGCGATCGCTTCGGCAATGACGCCGAGGTGCTGGCGGGATTGGCGCCGGGCGAGCAGGTGGCGGCCGATCCTGGCGCAGCGATGAAGTGGTTGATCGCGCAGCATGCGGACGGGGCGGCAGGGCATGACTGAGTCGGGCAAGCTGGGATTTTCCGGGCGCATCGCACGCGCGTTCCAGACCTCGCAGATCACGCCGCTGCTGGCGCTCGCGGGGCTGCTGCTGGGCATCGCCGCGGCGGTCATCACGCCGCGCGAGGAGGATCCTCAGATCGAAGTCACGGTCGCCAACGTGATCGTGCCGTTTTCCGGCGCCAATGTGCGCGATGTTGAAAACCTTGTGGCGTTTCCGCTCGAGCAGAAGCTGTCCGAGATCAAGGGAATCAAGCACGTCTATTCGATCAGCCGGCCGGGCCTCGCGCTGATCACGGTCGAGTTTGAGGTCGGTGTGCCGCGCCAGCAGGCGCTTGTAAGCCTCTACAACAAGGTCTATTCCAACGCCGACTGGGTGCCGAAGGGGCTGGGTGTCGGGCCACCGCTGATCAAGCCCTATGGCATAAACGACGTGCCGGTGATGGCATTGACGCTGTGGTCGGATCGCGCCGATCTCGGCAGCGTGCAGCTGGCCGAGGTCGCGCACACGCTGGAGACCGACCTCAAACGCGTGCCAGGCACGCGTGACGTCTACACCATCGGTGCGCCGGATCGAGCGGTGATGGTCGAACTCGACCCCGGCAAGTTGGCTGCCTACAACCTCACCGTAAGCGATCTGGCGAGCGCGCTGAAGGCCGCCAACGTGGCTGCCGATGCCGGCGAGGAGATCAGCGGCAACCGCGACATGCCGGTCAAGGCCGGCGCCTTGCTGATGGACGCCGGCGAGGTGTCGCAGCTGGTGATCGGGCTCACCGGCGGCAAGCCGGTGTACCTGTCCGACGTGGCGCGCATCCGTTCCGGTGCCGACTACCCCAGTCGCACGGCGTGGTATGGGACACCCGCCGGCAAGGGCGGTCCGGTGACCGGGCTGGCTCCCGCGGTAACCATTGCGATTGCGAAGAAGGCCGGCAGCAACGCCTACGACATCGCCGAGGCGGTCAAGGCGCGCATTGCCGACCTGCGAGGCGTGGACATACCGCAGGGCGTTCATGTGGCCGTTACCCGCAACTACGGCCAAACCGCCAATGACAAGGCTGACGAGCTGCTGCAGCACCTGTTCCTGGCTGCCGCCGCGGTAGTGCTGCTGGTGCTGGTCACGCTGGGCTGGCGCGAGGCGATCGTGGTCGGCACCGCGGTCGTGGTGACGTTGGCGATCACGCTGTTTGCCTCCTGGGCGATCGGCTTCACCATCAACCGCGTGTCGCTGTTTGCGCTGATCTTCTCGATCGGCATTCTCGTCGACGACGCCATCGTGGTGGTCGAGAATATCCATCGGCACATGGCGCTGGGTGCCCGAAGCCTGCTCGACGCCATTCCAGCGGCGGTGGACGAGGTTGGCGGGCCGACCATTCTGGCAACGTTCACAGTGATCGCGGCGCTGCTGCCGATGGCCTTCGTCGGTGGCCTGATGGGTCCTTACATGCGCCCGATCCCGATCAATGCCAGCGTAGGCATGATGATCTCGCTGGCGGTCGCGTTCGTGGTCACGCCGTGGCTGGCCTATCGCTTGCTGCGCAGCCACGCTGGCCACGGCGATGCGCAGGGCGGCCCCGGCCATGCAAAGGAATCGAAACTCGACCAGCGCCTGTACCGGCTGTTCACACGGGTCATGACGCCTTTCATCAGCGGAGAACGTGCGCCGCGGCGCCGACGCAACCTGTTCCTAGGAATCGGTGCGCTGGTGCTGCTGGCGGTGGGGCTGGTGCTGGTCAAGGCGGTGATCCTGAAGATGCTGCCGTTCGACAACAAATCCGAGTTCCAGGTGGTGCTGAACATGCCCGAGGGCTCCACCCTCGAGCAGACCAATCGCGCGCTACTGGACATGACCAAGGTGCTGGACCGACTGCCCGAAGTCAGCAACTATCAGGTGTATGCGGGTACCTCGGCACCGATGAACTTCAACGGTTTGGTGCGCCAGTACTACCTGCGCACGATGCCTTACCAGGGTGATATCCAGGTCAATCTGGTCAACAAGGACGCGCGCAGGCGCCAGAGCCATCAGATCGCATTGGCGGTGCGCCCGGCGCTGGCGGCGATCGCCAAACGCTTCGACGCCCACCTCGTGGTGGCCGAGGTGCCGCCCGGGCCTCCCGTGCAAGCGCCGATCGTGGCGGAAATCTACGGTCCCGATTACAGGACCCAGCGGGCGATCGCGCTATCGCTGGAAAGGCTGTTCGAGAAGACGCCGGGCATCGTCGATGTCGACTCCAGCGTCGAGAATCCGCACGCCATGCGCAAGCTGATCGTGGTCGATCGCACCCGCGCGGCAACCCTGGGCGTCAGCCAGTCGCAGATCGTGGCCGCGATCCAGGCCGGCGTCGGCGGCGACCCCGCGACGTATCTGCAGGATGGCAACGCCAAGTACGCCGTGCCGGTGGTGCTGCGCCTGCCGCAGGCCGATCTCGGTTCGATGGACTCGATCCTGACCCTGCGCGTGCGCTCGCAGACCGGCCAGCTGATCCCGCTGTCGGAGGTGGTCAAGGTCGTCAATGAGCCACTGGACGACGCTGTGTATCACAAGGACCTGCTGCCTTACACCTTCGTCACTGGCGACGATGCCGGACGCGAGGATAGCCCGCTGTATGGCATGTTCCGCATGGTCGGCGCCATCGGCAGCCGTACCTTCGATGGCCATCATCTCGGGCAGCACTTCATCGCGCCGCCGGCCAACGGGTCGAGCTACTCGATCAAGTGGGACGGCGAGTGGCAGATCACCTACGAGACCTTCCGCGACATGGGCATCGCCTATTCGGTCGGCTTGGTGTTGATCTATTTCCTGGTCGTCGGGCAATTCCGCAGCTACATCGTACCGCTGGTGATCATGGCGCCAATCCCGTTGACGGTGATCGGCGTGATGCCAGGGCACTGGCTGATGGGTGCGCAGTTCACCGCGACCTCGATGATCGGCATGATCGCGCTGGCCGGCATCATCGTGCGCAACTCGATCCTGCTGGTGGACTTCATCAACCACGCCCTGGCCAGCGGGCACTCGCTGGAGCAGGCGGTGATCGAGTCCGGCGCCGTGCGCGCCAAACCCATCGTGCTGACCGCGCTAGCGGCGATGCTGGGGGCGTTCTTCATCCTCGGCGATCCGATCTTCCAGGGCTTGGCGGTGTCGCTGGTGTTCGGAATTCTGGTGTCGACCGTGCTGACCTTGGTGGTGATTCCGCTGCTGTACTTCGTCTACCTGCAGCGCCGCGGTGTGGCGTCGCTGTCTGCAGCCGGTGACCAGCGGGTTTGACCAGCGAGGTGATGAGGACACCTGTCAACGGAGACGGTCAAGATGAGCGTCATGTGGACATGAAAGAGCGGATGCCCGGAACGCTGCGTGGAGGCATGGTGATGATCCTGCGAGTGATCGAACGGTTCGGCCTGCTCGTGATCGTTGCCGCCACGTTGCTGGCCGGTTACAGCGAGGTTGGCGCGATGGTGGCGCGGCGCGCCGCCAACGTCACCGATTTGTTGCTGCTGTTCATGTATCTCGAAATCGTATCGATGGTCGAGGTGTACTGGCGTGCCGGCAAGTTGCCGGTGCGCATGCCGCTGTACATCGCCATGGTCGCGCTGGCCCGGCACATGATGATGGAGCAGTCGCTGCCATGGCCCGAGGTGCTGGCCTCGGCGATCGCCATCGTGTTGATTGCCTTCGCGGTACTTCTGGTGCGCTGGGGCCACCTGAAGCTGCCCTACAATGACGGCCTCGATACGCGCAGCTGAGCCTGACCGCGCGGGACTTATTCCGCCGTGCCGGCGGCAGGCTTCAGCGGTATCTTGAGATAGGCCACGCCGTTGGCCTCTGCCGGTGGCAGCATGCCGGCGCGCACGTTCACCTGAATGGCCGGATACAGCAGACTCGGCATGCCCAGGGTGCGATCACGCGCCCTGCGCAGGGCGATGAACGCGTCGCGATCAATGCCGTCACGGGCATGGATGCTGGTGGCGCGCTGTTCGCGCACCGTGGTCTGACAACGGGGTTCGCGACCCTCTGGCGGGTAGTCGTGACAGACGAAGATCCGGGTGTCATCCGCCAGCGCGAGCAGGCGCCGGATCGAGTCAAAGAGCATGCCCGCGTCGCCGCCGGGAAAATCACAGCGTGCGGTGCCGACATCGGGCATGAAAAGACTGTCGCCCACGAACAGGGCGTCGCCGATCCGGTAGGCGAGGCTGTCGCTGGTATGGCCCGGCGCGGCCAGCGCCTGAGCGGCGAGTGCCCCGACGGCGAAGTGTTCGCCAGCGCCGAAGAGGTGGTCGAACTGTGATCCGTCGCAGTGGAAACCGGGCTCGAAGCCAAGAGCCACGGCGAAGTGCGCCTGCACCGCGCGGATGCCGACACCGATCGCGATGCGGCCGCCGACGCTGCGCTTTAGGTAGGGTGCGGCCGTCAAGTGATCAGCATGGGCGTGGGTTTCGAGAATCCATTCCACGCTCAGCCGTGAGGTGCGCACGTGCGCGACGATGGCATCGGCTGAACTAGTGCCGAAACTGCCCGCGGCGCAGTCGAAGTCAAGCACGGGATCGATCACCGCAGCCGCGCCGCTGACCGGGTCGCTTACGACATGGCTCCAGGTGCAACTGGGGGCATGGAAGAACGAGGCAACGCGTGGAGACATGAATACCTCCGGACGCTTCAGCGGCATCGGTGGCAGGATATACGGACGCAGCGGGTGTTGCCGCCGGTCACGTTGATGGCGCAGCGCACCGCAGGCGCAACGCGTGTCCGGGGCCGTCCAGCACGCCACGTTCACCCTTGCAGTCCCTCCGCACCGACCCGTCCGCTGCAGCCTGGAGTCCGAGATGATCGCAGCATGGCTGGGCGCATTGTCCATCGGCATCAGCCTCGGGCTGCTGGGCTCGGGCGGTTCGATCCTGACCGTGCCGGTGCTGCACTATTTGCTGGGCATGGCGGACAAGCAGGCAGTGGTCGGCTCGCTGCTGGTCGTCGGCGCGATCAGTGCGGCGGCGGCAGTACAGCGAGGGTTGCGGCGGCAGATCGACTGGCGCAGCACGCTGTATTTCGGCATCCCGGGCGCGGCAGGCGCGATGCTTGGTGCGTTGATCGGCAATCACATGCAGGGCATGCTGCAGCTGTTCCTGTTCGCGCTGATCATGCTGGTCGCCGGCATCGCCATGTTGCGCCAGCGTCTGCCGTTGCACGATCCGGATCATCGGGTGCATCCGTTGAGGCTGGTCATGCTGGGACTTGCCGTTGGTGTGCTGACCGGCATCGTCGGCATCGGCGGCGGTTTTCTGATCGTACCGGCGCTGGTGCTGTTCGGCGGCCTCGACTTGCTGCGCGGCACCGGCACCAGCCTGGTGATCATCGCGCTCAATTCCTTCGCTGGGTTTTTCCAGTACGTGCGGGTCTATCACGGGCCGCTGGATTATCGCGAACTGCTGATTGTCGCAGCGATCGGAGCCGCAGGCGGGTTGCTCGGCAATCACCTCGCCGCGCGACTGCCGCAGACTCTGGTCAAGCGCATCTTTGCCACTGGCCTGCTGCTTCTCGCCGTGTTCATGATCGGCGACTTCGGTCGCCAAATCGTCGCCGCGCATGCCTGAAGGGCATCGCCGTCGAAGGCGACATGGCTTGGCCTGGCGCCACGGCGGTCGCGCGCCCGCGGCGCCGCCAGCGGGCTCCGCCCGGTATCGGTCTTGACGCAGGGGCCGAGTTGACGCCCGATTGTGATCGGTGCCATGAGGCGCATGGCTTTGGCGGCGGCGCCATGAATCGGGCACCTGCGTCCGGCCGCGTCATGCACCGGACCGGTCGCAGGCGCTGGGAGGCGAATCACGCTGCCTGTTCATCACTGCGTCTACGCAGAGGCAGCGCGATCGGCAGAGCGCGCGATCATGCGAGGTCGAAGCGATCGAGGTTCATGACCTTGTGCCATGCCGCTGCGAAATCGTGCGCGAATTTCTCCTGCGCATCCTTCGCGGCATGGACCTCGGCAAGGGCCCGCAACTGCGAGTTGGAGCCGAACGCCAGATCGGCCACGGTGGCGGTCCATTTCAGGTCGCCGGTCCTACGGTCGCGCCCTTCCAGCACGCCTTTGGTACCAGCACGCTGCCATTTCGTGTCCATGTCGAGCAGGTTGACGAAGAAGTCGTTGGACAGCGTCTCCGGGCGCTTGGTGAATACGCCATGCCGGGACTGGCCGATGTTGGCGTTGAGCGCGCGCATGCCGCCGACCAGCACGGTCATTTCCGGCGCGCTGAGGTTGAGCAGTTGCGCCTTGTCCACCAGCAGCTCGGCGGCATGGTCCTCGTAACCCTTGCGCGCGTAGTTGCGGAAGCCGTCTGCCTTGGGCTCGAGCACCGCGAACGATTGCGTGTCGGTCTGCTCCTGCGTGGCGTCGGTGCGGCCTGGCGAGAACGGCACGTTGACTGCCACGCCGCCTTTCCGGGCCGCCTCTTCAACCGCTGCAACACCGCCCAGCACGATCAGGTCAGCCAGCGAGATCTTCTTGCCGCCGATCGCCTGCGCGTTGAACGCTGTCTGGATGGCTCCGAGCTTGCCCAGCACCTTGGCCAGCTCGGCCGGCTGGTTGACTTCCCAGTCTTTCTGCGGCGCGAGTCGGATGCGCGCGCCGTTGGCGCCGCCGCGCTTGTCGCTGCCGCGGAAGGTGGACGCCGCAGCCCATGCGGTGCTGACAAGCTGCGCGATCGACAGGCCGCTTGTCAGGAGCTTGGCCTTGAGCGCGGCAATGTCGCCGGCGTCGATCAGCGGATGGTCGATGGCGGGAACCGGGTCTTGCCAGATCAGTTCTTCCTTGGGCACCAGCTCGCCGAGATAGCGGCTGCGCGGGCCCATGTCCCGGTGGGTCAGCTTGAACCAGGCGCGGGCGAAGGCGTCAGCGAACTCGTCGGGATGCTTGTGAAAATGTCGCGCAATTTTCTCGTAGGCTGGATCCACGCGCATCGCCATGTCGGCGTCGGTCATGATGATTGGTACTTTTTTCGAAGCATCGCTTGAAGCCGGCGCCATGTTGCTGCCGCTGGACTGCTTAGGGGTCCACTGATGCGCGCCGGACGGTGACGTGGTCTGCTCCCACTCGTTACCGAACAGCATGTCGAAATAGCTCATGTCCCACTGCGTCGGGGTTGGGGTCCATGAGCCTTCCAGGCCGCTGCCGATCTGGTCGCCGCCTTTGCCGCTACCGTGCTTGCTGATCCAGCCCAGACCCATCTCCTCGACTGCGGCGCCCTCGGGCGCAGGGCCGACCTGAGCGGCAGGGCCGGCGCCATGGCACTTGCCGAACGTGTGGCCTCCGGCGGTGAGTGCCACGGTCTCGTAATCATTCATCGCCATGCGCGCGAAGGTTTCGCGCACGTCGCGGGCTGAGGCCAGTGGATCGGACTTGCCGCCCGGGCCTTCGGGGTTGACGTAAATCAGCCCCATCTGAACCGCGGCGAGCGGGTTTTCCAGATCGCGCTGGCCGCCGGTGTAGCGTTTGTCCTCGGCCAGCCAGGCGCTTTCGCCGCCCCAGTAGACGGCGGTATCGGGCTCCCATTGGTCGGCGCGGCCGCCGCCAAAGCCGAATGTCTTGAAGCCCATCGACTCCAGCGCAACGTTGCCGGCCAGGATCATCAGGTCGGCCCAGGAGATCTTGCGGCCGTACTTCTGCTTGATTGGCCACAGCAGGCGCCGGGCCTTGTCGAGGTTGACGTTGTCCGGCCAGCTGTTGAGCGGGGCGAAGCGCTGCTGGCCGCCGCCCGCGCCGCCGCGTCCATCGCCGACACGGTAGGTGCCGGCGCCATGCCAGGCCATGCGGATGAACAGCGGGCCGTAGTGACCATAGTCGGCTGGCCACCAGTCCTGTGAATCGGTCATCAGTGCCTTCAGGTCCTTGACCACGGCGTCGAGGTTGAGCGTCTTGAATTCCTTGGCGTAGTCAAACGCCGCGCCCATCGGGTCGGACTTGGTCGAATGCTGGCGCAGGATGTCCAGATTGAGCTGGTCGGGCCACCAGTCACGGAGGGTCGGGCTGCTGGCGGCGGAGCGTGCGAACGGGCATGTGGGCTCGGTTGACATGGGTATTGTGCCTTGGGTCGTTTGAATCCAGCGATGCGCCCCGGTTTGTAGTCCGGGAACCGATCTACGTAGGTGCACTTGCTAGCGTGATTTCTCTGAAATCCGAGCCTGCGATTCCGGATGGATTTCGCTGCGCAACCAGGCGCGATGGGTCGTCATGGCCGCGCCATGGCGACGAGGTGCAACGTCGCATTGCACCGAAAGGCGTGGAAATGACGGATGCGTAGTTCCGAGACACCGCACGAACGATGCGCCGGCGGATTGGTCAGTCGGGCGCGCTGCGCCCGCAGCCGTCCGTGCGAGCCGGCGGCGATTGCGTTCCGTCTGGCGGGCACCGGCGTGCCGCCTGAGGTGGTCCGAGGAGTCGTGCTGCTCATGCCGAGATCCATCGTCTATTCCGCACGCATCGGCGCGACGTGAGCGCAAGTCTGTACCTGTTGTGGGCGCGATGGAAATTGATTGTTTGGACGGTCTCGATAGCTCGAATCAATCGAATAGCACGCTTGTCGCGGTCACGACGTCGCCCACAGCAGGCTCTGCGATGGCGGCGGCGATGGTGCTCGCCGCACAAGTAGCATCAAAGCGATGCCGGGGAAAAGCGGGGCTTGGGTGAACCGGCGCAGCAGCTTGAACAGCACCGCCATCGACAGTTCTCAGCCTGCAAGACCGGGAATCGTTTCCGCCAGCGCGGCCGCCATCGTCGGGGTCGCGATCTCGCGCACGCTGGCGGGCAGCGCTGAGATCTTCGACGCCTGCCGCATCGAGAGGATGGTGATGCTACGTTGATCGCCCTCAGCTGCCTCGCATGCGACCGCCGGTCCAGTGGCGTCGCACTGCCCGCGCTTGACGCGATGCTACCGCCGCCGCTGGGCCAGCAGGCGCACGACGCGACCGGGTCCGGAATGACCGCGACCCTCGGAGAGCAGCACTTCGCCGCTGAGAAGTTCGAGGATCTCCAGCCCGGGGAAATCGCCGCGCAGCAGTTCGGCGGTATAGAGCAGTGAGGGGTCGCGCGGGCCGCCAGAATGGCATTGCATCTGCTCCGGTGCGAACGCCTCGAGGATCAGTAGGCCGCCGGGCCTCAGCGCCTGCGCGCAGTTGGCGTGGGTGCGAGCACGCAAGGCGGCCGGCAGATGCACATAGATGCTGGCCATCACGTCATACGCCGCGTGCGGCCACTCGAAGTGCGCAAGATTCGCCTGCAGAGTCGTCAAGGTCACGCCGCGTTGCTGCGCCAGTGCGCGTGCCTTGTCCAGACCTTTGGACGACTGGTCGAGGCTGGTGGTCGCTAGCCCTTGCTCCGCCAGCCAGACACCGTTGCGGCCTTCGCCGTCGGCGATGGCCAGGGCATCGCCGGTGCGCGGCAGGCGCCAGCCCTGGCTCGCCAGCCAAGCGTTGGGTGCGGTGCCGTAGTGGTAAGCATCGTCGCTGTAACGCTCGTTCCAGTGCTCGGAGGTCATGAATGGCTCCGGACTTAAAGTACCTTGTCGATGGTGATCAGGACCGGCGTCGTTTGCAGCACCCGCACGGTCGCACTGCGCCCTTCGAGATCGCCCGCCTGCGGCAGCGGCTGTCCGGATGCGGAAATGCGCGCGGTGATCACCACGTCGCGGACTGACGAAAGGCTCATCGCCGGCGACATGCCCATGCCGTCGGTCAAGACGACGGTCGCCGGCAGCCGCGCGGGAAGCTTGCGCACCGCCAGCGGCATCGGCGGGCCGCCCGGCGCGCGCGCGAACACGAACAGCACAGCGTCGGCGGGCACGCGCCCGGCGAGAGCCGGCGCGATGGCGACCGTGACCTGCAGGCGGGGCGTCTTCGCCGAACTCGCTGCGGGGACCGAAGTCACAGCAGTCGGCGCGGCGCTGCCGGCTGCCGTGATGGTGGGCGCCTGACCGCCGCGCGCCCGCGCCAGCGCCACTTGCTGGCTGACCGCTTGGGCGATCTGCGAACCGGCCGGCAGCAGCGGCAGAAGACGCTGCCAGACTGCGACCGCATCGGCATAGCGGCTGCGCTGGAAATCGCTGACGCCCAGAAGCCACAGGCCGCGCTGGTGTTCGGGGTTGATCATCACCGCGCGCTGTAGCCGCGAGCGGGCAAGATCGCTGATGTAGTGCTGCGGGCTTGCCATGGAGTCGGCCTCGGCCCAGGCCACCAGCAGGTCGGCGTCGTCGGGCCGCAGCTTGAGCGCATGCGCGAACGCAGCGGCCGCGGCGCCGGGCTGGTGCATGGTGGCGTAGGCCTGACCGAGGGTCGTCCAGCCGTCGGCGTCGCCCGGATGGGCGTTCAGCTCGCGGCGCAGGTCGGCGACCGCCTGTTGCGGGGTCAAGTCGCGCGCAATCTCCGCGCCCGGAACCAGCGCCGCCGGCGTGCCCAGCAGCCGATACAGGCCCAGGGTCGCCAGCGGCAGCACGAACGCCAGCCCCAGCGCCAGCGCATAAAGGCCGCGCCGCTGCGGCAGTCCGCGCGATGCGCCCACCAGCGGGATCAGTACGAAGGCCAATCCCAGCGCGATCAATGCCGCGCAGGCAGCAAGAAAAGGAGCATTCACCAGTCTTCGTCTCCACTGTCGGCCGGGGCGGCATCGGCGCGGCTGCGCCGGCGCAGGTACAGCGCAGCGCCCGCCGCGCCGGCCAGCAACACCGCGAATGGCCCGAACCACAGCACGTAATTCGAGGGCTTCAGCGGCGGGTCGTAGAGCACATAGTCGGAGTAGCGCGCGACCAAGTACTGCTTGATCTGGGCGTCGGTCTTGCCGGCCTGCATTTGCTGGAACACCTGCAAGCGCAGGTCCTTGGCCAAGCCGGCATCGGAATCGGCGAGGCTTTCGTTCTGGCAGACCAGGCACCGCAATTGCCCGGTGAGATGCTGGAAGCGCTGCTCCTGGGCGACATTCTTGAACGGCAAGGCGTCGATCGCGCTGTCGGCCCGGGCCGCGGACACGGTCAACAACAGGGCGAAGGCCAGCAGCAGGGCGCGCACGTCAGATGCCCGGCGCCGGCTGCACGCCCAGCTTGCGCAGTTGCGGCGCCAGCTGGTCGCGGATCACGCCGGGTGTCAGTGGGCCGATGTGCTTGTAACGAATAATGCCGTCGGCGTCGATCAGGAAGGTCTCCGGCGCGCCGTAGACGCCGAAATTGATGGCAGTGTCGCCGCTCTGGTCGGTCACCACCAGGGTGTAGGGGTCGCCGCGCGCGGTCAACCAGGCCCTGGCATCGGCTGGCTTGTCCTTGTAGTCGTAGCCGATCAGCGGAAGCCCCAGCTCATGCACCTCGGCCATCAGCACCGGATGCTCGTCGCCGCAGGCGAAGCACCAGCTAGCGAACACGTTGAGCAGGTAGGGTTTGCCGAGTAGATCGGCCTTGGTCACTCGCACCGCCGGATCATGCAGTCGCGGGAGATCGAAGGCCGGTGCCGGCTTGCCAATCAGCGGCGAGGGCACGGCGGTGACATCGTGGTGGGCGTTCCACCACAGGCCGTAGCCGAACAGCGCGACTAGCAACAGGAAGCCGGCCAGTGGCAGCAGCCGGTTCATGCGGCGGACTCGCGCGGCGCCAGCGTGGCGGTGCCGGGCACTGGCATGGCGCGTGCTTTGCGCGTACGGAAACGGCGATCACCAGAGGTGATGAAGCCGCCCAGCATCATCAGCACACCGCCAAACCACAGCCAGCGCACGAACGGCTTGTCGTACAGGCGCAGCGCCCAAGCGCCGTGATCGCCAAGCGGCTCGCCCAGCGCGACGTAGAGATCGCGCATCACGCCGGCGCTGACCGAAGCCTTGGTCTGCACCTGGCCCCCGCTGTAGACGCGCTTCTGCGGGTGCATCACCGCCACCACCGCGCCGTCATGCAGCACGGTCAGCTTGCCCTGTTGCGCGATCCAGTTGGGGCCTCGCACCTCGCGCACGCCATCGAAACGGAAATCGTAGGTGCCAATGCGCTGGCTCTGGCCGGGATCGAGGCGCACGTCGCGCTCGACGCTGAGCGCGGTGGTCAGCAGCGCGCCGGCCAGGAACACGCCGACGCCGGCGTGGGCGACCAGCATGCCAACCATCTCGGCGGGATAGCGACGGCCGGCCGGGGCCTCGCGCCAACGCTTGCGCGCGTAGAGCACGACGCCGGCGCCGACGTAGCACGCTGCCACTGTGCCCAGCACCGCGCGGGCATCGCCACCGAGCAGGAGGGCGAGAATGCAGCCGAGCAGCGCGACCGCACCGGCGATCAGCAGCACCCGCCACAGCGCGGTGCCGTCGGCCTTGCCCCAGCGTGCAAATGGCCCGAAGGGGATCAGCAGCACTACCGGCGCCATCAGCAGGATGAACAGCGATCCAAAGTACGGCGGCCCGACCGACACCCGCCCGAGGTGGAAGGCGTCACCGACCAGCGGATACAAGGTGCCGATTAGCACCATCGCTGCCGCCGCGGTCAGCATCAGGTTGCCGATCACGATCAGGGTTTCGCGCGAGAGCAGGGCAAACGGCTTGCCGCCGGCGACCTTGGGCGCGCGCAGGGCGTAGATCAGCAGCGAACCGCCGACCACCACGCCGAGGAACATCAGGATGTAGACGCCGCGGCGCGGATCACTGGCAAACGCGTGCACGCTGGTCAGCACGCCCGAGCGCACCAAGAAGGTGCCAAGCAGCGACAGCGAGAAGGCGAAGATCGACAGCAGCAGGGTCCAGGCGCGCAAACCGCCACGCTTTTCGGTGACTGCCTGGGCGTGGATCAGCGCGGTGCCGATCAGCCATGGCATGAATGAGGCGTTCTCGACCGGGTCCCAGAACCACCAGCCGCCCCATCCCAGTTCGGCATACGACCACCAGCTGCCGAGCACGATGCCGGCGGTCAGGAAGGCCCACGCAAAGTTGGTCCACGGACGCGCCCAGCGCACCCAGTCGTCGTCGAGCGCGCCGCCCAGCAGCGCGGCAATCGCAAATGCGAACGCCACCGAAAAGCCCACGTAGCCCATGTACAGCATCGGCGGATGGATGATCAGGCCCGGATCCTGCAGGACCGGGTTGAGATCCATGCCGTTGCCCGGTGCCGGCAGCAGGCGTCCGAACGGACTCGAGGTGAACAGGGTGAACAGCAGGAAGCCGACGCTGACGAAGCCGAGCACGCCGAGCACGCGTGCGGCGAACTTCGGCGGCAGATGGCCGGAGAATGCCGCCAGCGCCACCGTCCACACGTTGAGGATCAGGATCCACAGCAGCAGCGAGCCCTCGTGCGCGCCCCATACCGCCGAGAAACGGTAGTACCAGGGCAGGCTGAGGTTGGAGTTCTGCGCCACGTAGGCGACCGAGAAGTCCTGGGTCATGAAGGCCCAAGTCAGCACCGCGAACGAGATCGCGACAAACACGAACTGCCCCGCGGCGGCGGGGCGCGCCAGCGCCATCAGCGCGGCGTTGTTGCGCCAGGCGCCGACCAGAGGCAGCACGCATTGCACCAGCGCCAGAAGCAGAGCCAAGATCAGCGCGACTTCGCCCAGTTCAGGGATCACGGCGTGCCTCCGGCGGTTGCCGGCATGACGACGTGGTGCTTGGCGTGTGCTTTGGCCATCGCTTCGGCCAGTTCCTTGGGCATGTAGGTCGCGCTGTGCTTGGCCAGCACTTCGCTGGCGACGAAGGTGCCGCCTTGCATGCGGCCGGTGGTGATCACCGCCTGATTGGCTCGGAACAGGTCGGGGAGGATGCCGGTGTACTCGACCGGCAGCGTGCGGTCCCCGTCGGTGACCGTGAAGTCCACCTTGAGCGAGTGCGGGTCGCGCACGATGGAGCCGTTCTCGACCATGCCACCGAGCCGGAAACTGCGGTAGTCGGCGGCCTTGCCCGCGAGTACTTGGCTAGGCGTGAACAGGTAGTTCATGTTTTTCTGGAGGCCGTAGACCACGGCGCCTGTGGCCAGGGCCACGGCACCGAGAATCAGACCGACGAAGATCAGGCGACGCTTGCGGACGGGATGCATGATCAGGGACTCCTGCGCGCGCTTTGACGGGCGATGCGGGCGCGAAGTTCCTTCAGCACCCTGCGGCGGCGCGCCACAGTGGCGATCAGGTCGGCGGCGAATACCACGAAGAACACCGCATAGGCGGGCCAGACGTAGACGGCATAACCGCCCATGGCCAGGAACTTATCCATGCGGCGCATCCTCCAGCGCGATCGCGCGCGCCCAGTCCTTTCCGCCCTCAAGTTCCAGCAGGGCAACCCGGGCGCGGCCGAGCAGGCTCCAGCCGAGATAAAGGTGCGTCGAAAGCGCCATTGTCAGCAGCGGCCACAGCATTGACCAGGTGATCCGCGACGGCCCAAACAGGCGCACCGTGGTGCCCTGATGCAGCGTGTTCCACCACACCACCGAGTAATGCACGATCGGCAGGTTGACCACGCCGATGAGCGCCAGGAAAGCCGCGGCGCGGGCGCCTTGGCGGGTGTCTTCGAAGGCGTGGTAAAGGCCGATCACGCCGAGATACAGGAACAACAGCACCAGCTCCGAGGTCAGCCGCGCGTCCCAGGTCCACCAGGCGCCCCACATCGGCTTGCCCCACAGCGAGCCGGTGACCAAAGTGACGAACGTGAACGCCGCGCCGATCGGCGCCGCCTCCATGGACAGGATCTCGGCCAGCTTGACTCGCCACACGAGTCCGACCAATCCGCAACCGGCCATGAAGGCGTAGGTGAACAGGCTCATCCACGCGCACGGCACGTGGATGAAAATGATTCGGTAGGCGTCGCCTTGCTGGTAGTCGGCCGGCGCCAGCAGCAGGCCGCCGTAGAGGCCAATCACGGCAGTGATCAGGGTCGCGGCGATGAACCACGGGCGCCAGCGCCCGGCGAAGGCATAGAAATACGGTGGCGAACCCATCTGGTGATACCACAGCACCAGTCGGTTCCAAAGCGTAGGCGAAGAGTGGGCGTTCATGCGTCGAGGGCGATCCGGAGCGCGGCGGCGCAGGCGGCAGGCGCCAGCACCAAGGCAAGCACGAGAGCTGCGCCCAGCCAGGCGAGCGGTGCGATGAAGGGAAGGCCTTGCTGGGCGGCAGACACCGCGCCGGCGGCAAAGATCAC
>JAJYDI010000119.1 GCA_021777635.1 Pseudomonadota bacterium | reverse complement strand
GACTACGATGGTCGACATCGAACGCCGGGTGCAGGGTGTGCTGCTGGCGATGTTCGCGGCGCTGCTGGTCGCGATCGTGATGGCGTTTGCCTTCACACGTTACATGACCACCACGTCGGACTGGGTGAGTCATACCTATGCGGTGATGACGACCATCGAGACCGCCAAGACCGACATTGCCCAGGCGCTGTCGGCCACGCGTGCCTATGCCATCACGGGGGACGCCACATTCCTCGCCGTGAAGAACCGCAAGGGCGCCGATCTTCAGCAACAGCTGGCGCTGCTGCGGCACATGACCTCGGACAACGCGACGGAGCAGGCGCATGTCCGGGCGTTGACAGCGTTGGCCGGCACATGGCGCCTGCGACTTGGCGACGTTGAGCGTGCACGTGCGATCCAGGGCTTTGCGGCGGCGGCGGCGCTGGTGCAGAAGCGACACGCCGCGGTGACCTCCGCGGCGATGTTTGGCGTACTCGATGACATGCATGCGGTGGAACAGCGACTCCTGCTGCAGCGCCGCTCCGAAGTGGAACGCTTGCGGCACATCGTCAGCGCGCTTTTTGTGGCGCTGGGGTGCTTCGCGCTGATCCTCTCGCTGGTCATCTATGCGCAGATTCGCAGGCACATAAGGCACTGGGACGAAACCCAGCACCAACTCGAACGTCTCAACAGGGACCTCGATCAGAAAACGCAGTCGCTTCAGGAGACCGTGCGCGACCTTGAGAGCTTCAGCTATTCCGTATCCCATGACTTGCGTGCGCCGCTGCGGCATATCACCGGCTACGCCAGCATGTTGCTGGAAGACGCGCCGGAAGGGCTCGATTCGGAAAGCCTTCGCCATTTGAATGTGATCGCCGACAGCGCCCGGCACATGGGGGCGCTGATTGACGATCTTCTGGCTTTCTCGCGACTGGGGCGAAAGCCCATGGACAAACAGCCGATCGACATGCAGAACCTTGTCGAAGACATCATCAGGGAGATCGGCGGTGCACGTAACGATGGTGCCGCCGCGCCGGTGCACATCCAGGCATCCGCACTTCCGCCCTGCATCGGTGATCCCGCCCTGATCAGGCAGGTATGGATCAATCTGCTGTCGAACGCCATCAAGTACAGCGCACCACGCGGTGCCGCGGCAGAAATCGAAATCACCGGCGAGTCGGACGCCGAGTGGGCGCGTTACCGTGTCCGAGACAACGGCGTCGGTTTCGACATGCGCTATGCCGACAAGCTGTTCGGGGTCTTCCAGCGGCTGCACGCGCCGGAACAGTTCGAGGGCACCGGCGTCGGCCTCGCCATCGTGCACCGGGTGGTGACACGTCATGGGGGGCGCGTCGATGCCGTCGGCAAGACGGACCACGGCGCCACCTTTTCGTTCGAACTCCCCATCACGGAGGCGACAACATGAACGACTATCAAAGCGTCGAGATCCTGCTGGTGGAGGACTCGAGTGCCGACGCCGAAATGACCCAGCGCACGCTCAAGAAACGCGGCATCGTCAACGACATCGCCTGGGTCAGGGATGGCGTCGAGGCACTCGACTATCTGCGCTGCGAGGGCAGCTTTGCCGGCCGCAAGAACGGAAACCCCCGACTGGTCCTGCTCGACCTGAAGATGCCGCGCATGGATGGCCTGCAGGTCCTCAAGGCGATGCGCGAAGACGCGCGAACCCGGTGGGTCCCGGTGGTGATGATGACCTCGTCACGCGAGGAAGGTGATCTGCTCAAGAGTTACGCGCTGGGCGTCAACAGCTACATCGTCAAGCCGGTCGATTTCGAGCAGTTTGCCGATACCGTCGCCCAGGTCGGCATGTACTGGGTGCTGGCGAACCAGACGCCGACCCAGACGCGGTGAGTGCCGGTGGCCGCCATGCAAATGCCCGCCGCCCATGAGCTGAGCATCCTGTTCGTCGAGGACTCGGCGCTCGATGTGGAGCTGAGCCTGCGCGAGCTCCGCGGACTCGGGCGCGCGTTGTCGGTCACTCGCGTGTCGGCCGCTGACGCCCTGCGCGACGCGCTGACCCGGTCGAGTCCCGACGTGATTCTCAGCGACTTCTCCATGCCCGGTTTCAGCGGCATGCATGCGTTGCGGATCGTGCGGGAGCTGGCACCGGAGATCCCGTTCATCTTCGTCTCCGGCACGATCGGCGAGGAGGCGGCGATCGAGGCGCTGCAGCAGGGCGCGGTCGACTACGTGCTCAAGGAGAATCTGCGCCGACTGCAACCTGCCGTCGAGCGCGCCTTGCGAACCGCAGCGACGCGCCGGCAGATGCAGGACATGCAGCGTGCCCTGCGCGAAAGCGAGGAGCGCTTCCGGACCATCGTGGAAACGACCGAGGACTGGGTCTGGGAGATGGATCTGCATTGCATTCACAACTACGTCAACAGCAGTGTGATGAAGATCCTCGGCTATTCCCCCGATGAAGTCATCGGCCGCGATGCGCTGGCGCTGATGGTCGACGAGGATCGCGCCGAGGTCGAACAAGCCTTGCCGAAGCTGCTGGCTGCGAGGAAAGGCTGGCACCGCTGGACCCTGCGCTGGCGTCATCGTGACGGCAGCATCCGGGTGCTCGAGAGCACGGCCCATCCGGTGATGGACCCTGCGGGCGTGCTGACCGGCTACCGCGGCGTCGATCGTGACGTGACCGAACGCGTCCAGCAGGAAGCCAAGATCCGGCAGCTGGCACGCATCCACGCCGTGCTGAGCGCACTCGGCAACGCGGTCCTGCGCTCGCGTGACACCTCGGAGCTGCTCGATCAGTCGTGCCGGTTGGCGGTCGTGCAGGGCGGGTTCGAGGCGGCGGCCATCCTGGTCCGCACGTCTGCGAGCACGCTGTCCGTCGCGAGCAGCTTCGGCGAGCCGGCCATGCTGGCCCTGCTCGCGAGACCGGATGCCTTGCACCCGGATCCGGCCGGCCCCGGCGCATCTCCTTTCAGCGAGGCGCTCCGCACCGCCTCGATGGTCGTGACCCGCGACGGACCCGACAACGGCGCGCCCTCCGGCTGGCCTGCGGCGATGGCGCGCGCGGGCATCGCCGCGCAGATATCGCTGCCCATCGGCGCCGATGCCTGGGGCGTGATGAGCCTGTTTGCCCGCACTCCCCAGGCATTCGACGCCGACGAGATCGAGTTGCTCAAGCGGCTTACCGACGAAGTCGACTATGCGCGCGACTTCCTCGCCAAGAGCGAGCGACTGCAATTCCTGGCCTACAACAACCCCACGACCAGCCTGCCCAACCGGACCGCGTTGCGCGATCTTCTCCTTTCCCGCCTGGAAGACGGGCCGCAGGTGATCGCGATGATCGACATCGAGCGTTTCCGCTACTTCAATCGCACGCGCGGACGACGTTTCGGCGATGCGCTGCTGCGCGAGGTCGGTGCGCGCCTGCAGTCGCTCACCCCCGAGGGCGCCGTCCTCGCGCACCCGGGCGACGATGCCTTCGTGCTGGCGATCGCGCAAACCGACGGCGACGGTGACACCCGCGCGATCGAGGCGCTGTTGAACCGGTGCACGGCACAGCCCTTCATGATCCAGGGAGAACAGGTCCACGCGCGATTCCACAGCAGCGTGCTGATGGCGCCACTGCAAGCGCAGACCCCCGACGCGATCGAGCACGGACTGGTCGCCGCGCTCGCCGAAGCCAAGGCACTCGACGATCCGCTCCTGGCCTACACGGAGGGAGCCCGTCAGCGCATGGCGCGACAGGTCACGCTCGAGCGTGACCTGCGACGCGCACTGGGCAACCGCGAGTTCGAACTTCACCTCCAGCCGAAGTACAACGCGGTTACACGGCAGTTGACCGGCGCCGAGGGTCTGCTGCGCTGGCGGCATCCGACCCAGGGGCTGGTATCGCCCGCGGAATTCATCCCGGTGCTGGAGGACAGCGGGATGATCGTCGCGGTGGGCGCGTGGGTGCGCCAGGAAAGCCTGCGCATTGCCCGGCGTTGGCGGGCGCGTGGCCTGGAGCTGCGCCTGGCGGTCAATGTCTCGGCGCGGGAATTGAGGCAGGCGGACTTCATGAGCAGCTACGAGGCATTGCTGACCGCTGATGGCGATGGACGCGCCCTGGAGGTGGAAATCACCGAGAGCCTGCTGATGGATGACATCGAGCGCAGCATCGCGGTCCTGCACCGGCTGCGCGCGCTCGGATGCCGGATCGCGATCGACGACTTCGGCACCGGCTATTCATCCCTGAACTACCTTTCGCGCCTGCCGGCGGACGCGCTCAAGATCGATCAGACCTTCATCGCCCGGCTGGCAACCGACCATGACACGCTGGCCCTGGTGAAAAACATCGTCGCGCTGGCGCACTCCCTCGGACTTGCCGTCGTTGCCGAGGGCGTTGAGAGCGAGGAGCAGGCCAGCCTGCTGCGCCACATGGGCTGCGACGAGTTGCAGGGTTTCCTGCTGGGGCGTCCGCTGCCCGTGGCTGACTTCGAGCGCTGTGTATTGGCCTGAATGGCATTTCTCGGCCCATTGCAGACGTTCAACGTTTGAATTCTCCGGTCTTGCGTGACCTTTCCAACTGAGGATCAGCGTTAATCAGGAAAGACATTGGGGGAGGACAACCAAGACACTGCGTCAACTATTGAGATTGTGGCGGCAGAAGCTGACCTGGACTATCTTGTCAAGATGAGTAAGTTTGAAGGTGCGAAGAGCCCGTCTTTCACCCCTCCTACGTACACGAGGAGTGACTATGACCGCGAGCTTGCTGCATGTGATGCCGCAGTTTGTGAAGCGATTGCAGTGAGCCAGAAGACAGCTAGCCGTCTCGTAGACGCGCACATCGGATACAGCACAAAGGTATTTTCGCAAATGTGCGGGCACGCCAATTCGATGATGCGTGCTGCGCCACGTTCCCGATGGGTTCGGGCAGACTTCGAAAATTGGCATTTCTCCGCGGTTGCTG
>JAJYDI010000118.1 GCA_021777635.1 Pseudomonadota bacterium | reverse complement strand
ATCGCCTGCGACACCCCTCGACGCGCGGCAATCTGCAGGCCTTTGGCGCCGCCTTCGCCGGCTTTCTCGCCGCGCTGCCCGAGGCCGCGGCCCTGGCCTACCTGCCCGACGTGGCGCGCCTGGAATGGCTGCGCCAGGAGGCCGCTCTGGCGGCCGATGCGGAGCCGATCGATCCGGCCGCGTGGCTCGCCGCCCTGGATGCGCCCACGCCGCTGCAGCTGGTCCTGCATCCCAGCCTGCGCTTGCTGGCCAGCGCGCATCCGCTGCTGACGATCTGGCGCTACGCCATCGCGCCCGCGGGCGATCGCCTGCAACTCGACGGCCGCGGCGAACAGGTCGTGCTGTGGCGTGATGGCGGCGAGGTGGCGCTGGCGGCGACGGATGCGGCCAGTCACGCCTGCATCGCCGCGCTGGCCAGCGGGCACGATCTCGATGCGGCGCAGGCGGTTGCGCTTGCCGTCGACGCCGATTTCGACCTCGCCGCCTGCCTGCGGAGCCTGATCGCCCAGGGTCTGGTCGTCGCTTTCACGCAAACCGGGGAACGTCCGACATGAACATCCTGATGAAACGCGGCTTCGCCTTCTACGACGACTTCGCCGCCGCACTGACCCGGCTCGGCCCGTTGGCATTGCTGCTGTTTCGCGCCTGGGTGGCGTTGGCGTTCTGGCGCGCCGGCGTGGTCAAGATCGAGGACCCCTACGGCACGCAATACCTGTTCAACAACGAGTACCACGTGCCGTTGCTGTCGGGCGACGTCGCCGCCTTCCTCGGCACCTGGATCGAGCTGATCACGCCGTGGCTGCTCGTCGTCGGCCTCGCCGGCCGCCTGACCGCGCTGTTCCTGTTCGTCTACAACCTCATCGCCGTCGTCTCCTACCCCGACCTGTGGCCGCACGGCTTCTGGGCCGGCCTGGTCGGCGACGACTTCAACGACCACAAGGTCTGGGCCATGATGCTGCTGGCGGTGATCGCCTGGGGACCCGGCGCGCTGTCGCTCGACGCGCTGCTCGGACGCCTGCGGCGGAGATACACCAGTTGAGCG
Source organism: Pseudomonadota bacterium (assembly GCA_021777635.1). Next base: position 3,867 of record JAJYDI010000118.1, on the reverse strand, counting down.
CACCGCGCGACTTGCAATCGGCATGCGGCAACCCATCCTCCCGGGACCACCCGTCCGGTCGCCGCGGAGGCGCGGTCACATGGAGACTCCGATGAACGCCAGCTGTGACCTGCGCGGCGCCAGCCTGACCGTGGCGCCCGACCGTTTCCCCGATCCCGTGCGCGATCTCGACGCGCACGGCACAGACTCGCAGACCGCGGTGCTGGCCGGCGGCTGCTTCTGGTGCGTGGAGGCGGTGCTGCGCGAACTCGACGGCGTGCTCGAGGTGACCTCCGGCTACGCCGGCGGCCGCGCCGAGGATGCCGATTACCGCAGCGTCTGCGGCGGGCGCAGCGGTCACGCCGAGGCTGTGCAGGTGCGCTTCGATCCGCGCCGGCTCAGCTACGGCCAGCTGCTCAAGGTGTTCTTCGCCATCGCCCACGATCCGACCCAGCGCAATCGCCAGGGCAATGACGTCGGCAGCCAGTACCGTTCGGCGATCTTTCCCGTCGACGACGCCCAGCGGCAGGTCGCCGCAGCCTACATCAGGCAACTCGATGCCGCGGGCGTGTTCGCCGCGCCGATCGTGACCGTCATCGAAGCCGTGACGGCTTTCCATCCGGCCGAATCCGATCACCAGAACTATGCCGCCCGGCATCCGCAGCAGCCCTATATCGCCGCGGTTTCGACGCCGAAGGTCGAGAAGCTGCGTGATTATTTCGGCGACCGGCTCAAGAGCCGGCATGGCAGCGCCTGACCCGGAGCCACCCATGAGCAGCGACACGCCGCGTCGATCACGTTCCGGCCATGACCTCGGTCCGCTGTCCGCCCTCGAGCGCGACCGGCTGGCGCAGCGCCTCAGCCCCGAGGAGCGTCGCATCCTGCTCGAGCACGGCACCGAACGTCCGTTCTGCGGTGTCCTGTTGCTGCAGAAGGCGCCCGGCCATTACGCCTGCCGCCTGTGCGGACTGCCGCTGTTTCAAGCCGGAGCCAAGTTCGAGTCCGGTACCGGCTGGCCCAGCTTTGACACGCCCTGCGATCCCGACCACCTGCGCGAGATCGTCGATGACAGCCTCGGCATGCGCCGCACCGAGATCCGCTGCCGCCGCTGCGACGGTCATCTCGGTCACGTGTTCCCCGACGGGCCGCCGCCGACGGGCCTGCGCTACTGCCTCAACTCGGCGGCGCTGGCGTTCGTTCCCGACGGCGACGCGCCGGGTCAGTAGCGCAGCAGCGTCACCAGCGGCGGCGCGGCGATCCAGCGCGCGCGCCCGCCCAGTGCGCTGATCTCCAGCACCACCGCCGCGCCAACAATCTCGGCGCCGAGATGCTCGACCAGACGCTGCGCGGCCTGCAAGGTGCCGCCGGTAGCCAGCACGTCGTCGACGATCAGCGCGCGGGTGCCGGGCGCCAACGCATCGATGTGCGCCTCCAGGCGGTCGACGCCATACTCCAGCACATAGTCCACGCCGACGCGTGCGCCGGGCAGCTTGCCGGCCTTGCGCAACGGCACGAATCCGGCACCCAGTGCATGCGCCAGCGCGCCACCCAGCGCGAAGCCGCGTGCCTCGATGCCGCAGACCACGCCCACGCGCTCACCGCGCCAGGGCGCCGCCAGCGCGCCGATGCACAAGCCGAATGCACGCGCATCCGCCAGCAGCGGCGCAAGGTCCTTGAACATCACCCCGGGCCTCGGGAAATCGGCCACGTCGCGGACGTAGGCAGTCAGCTCATGCATCGGCGATCCCCCCAGTGCGCACGCAGCCAGGGCCGCTCCGATGCACCGCGGACGATCGGGAACGGCATCCGCGTCGGGGAGTTCGGGTACGGCATCGCGAGCTCGCGTCGCGCCGCTTCAGCCACGCTCGTGTTCGGCCTCGGCCGCGGCCCGCCATTCGATCACTGCCGGCATTGCGGTGATCGCCTCGACATAGGCCTGCGCCTCCCCGGTCAGAGCGACACCGTAACTGACGAAGCGCAGCGCGACCGGCGCATACATCGCGTCCGCCAGGCCGAAGTCGCCGAACAGGAACGCTCCAGTGGTGGCGAAGCGCGCACGCGCGTCCCGCCACAACTGCTGCACGCGGGCGATGTCGCGCGCCGCCTCGGGGCCCGGCGTCGCAGGCGGACCGCGCCGCTGGAGGTTCAGCGGCAACTCGCGGCGCAGAGCGGCAAACCCGGCGTGCATCTCGGCAGAGATGGCGCGCGCATGTGCGCGCGGCACCCGTTCGCGCGGCCAACCGCGGCCGGCGAGAAAGCTCTCGTTGATGTATTCGAGGATCGCCAGCGACTCCCAGACCACGACGCCATCGTGCAGCAGCGCGGGTACCTTGCCGGTCGGCGAAAACTCGCCGATGCGCGCGCGGAATTCGGGCGTGTCCAGCGGCAGCCGCAGCTCCTCGAAATCGACACCGAACGCGCGCAGCGCCAGCCAGGGTCGCAGTGACCACGAGGACCGGTTCTTGTCGCCGATCAGCAGCGCGGGGTTCGCCATCGTCGGTCTCCTGAGGCGATCGGCATGCGGCGCGCGGGCGCGGTCGGCGCAGGCTAGCAGATCGCCGCACGCGACCGCTCAGGCACGACCATGGCGTCGACGCGAAAGTGCGCGCCGATGCTGCGGTGGCGCGCGCGCATCGCAGCCAGCATCGCCGCCGTCAGCGCCAGCACGTCGTGCCCGCTGGATGCAGCCGGGGTCTCCGCCGCCAGCTGCGTCAGCACGGCTTCGGCGCGCGCCAGGCCGTCGCCACTGCGTTGCACCGCGGCGTCGCGCCAGAGCAGATCGCCAAGGCGCGCGCGCAGCGCGGCGGACAGCGGATGCCAGAAGCGTGATGCGGGCAGCGCCGTGCCCGGCCCGGGCAGAGACTGCGACGCCAGCGCCGCGCCCAGCGCACGGCCGTGCGCCAAGCCTTCGAGCAACGAGTTGCTGGCCAGTCGGTTGGCGCCGTGCACGCCGCTGCGGGCGGCCTCGCCGACCGCGTACAGACCCGGCAGCGACGTCGCACCGGCGCCATCGATACGCACACCGCCCATGCAGTAATGCGCGGCCGGCACCACCGGGATTGCCTGCATGCGCGGATCGAGGCCGCGCGCCATGCAGGCGGCAAATACGGTCGGGAATCGCTGCGGGAAGCCGGCGCCGACCGCTGCGCGGGCATCGAGCCATGCACCGCCACGGTGTGCCTCGCGCCACACTGCGCGCGCCACCACGTCGCGCGGCGCCAGTTCCGCATCGGCATGCAGGACCGGCATGAATCGCTTGCCACACGCGTCGAGCAGTACCGCACCGGCGCCGCGCAGGGCTTCGGTCAACAGCGGAAGCTGGCCGTGCGCCCCGTCGCGCGGGGCCAGTGCGGTGGGGTGGAATTGCACGAACTCGAGATCGGCAAGCATCGCGCCGGCCGCCAGCGCCAGCGCGATGCCGCTGCCGTCACTGCCGGACGGATTGGTGGTGTAGCGATACAGCCCCGCATAGCCGCCGCTCGCCAGCACGACCGCGCGCGCGCGCCACAACTCGCTGCCGTCCGGCCCCTGCGCCCAGACGCCGACCACGCGGCCACCGTCGTCGCGCGCAAGCGCGTAGGCACTGCGCCGCGTCACGAGAGTCAGATGCGAACGCGTGGCGGCGGCAACCGACAGCGCTCGCATCACCTCGGCGCCGGTGGCGTCGCCCTGCGCGTGGACGATGCGGGCACGGCGGTGCGCGGCCTCGCGACCCAGGGTCAGTGCCACGCCGGCACGGTCGAAGCGCGCGCCCAGTGTCTGCAACCATGCGATCAGTTCGGGCGCCGCAGCGGTCAGGCGCGCGACGGCCTCGGGGTCGCTCAGACCCGCCCCCGCCGCCAGCGTGTCCTCGGCATGCAGTTGCGGGCTGTCGTCGGCGGCCAGCGC
>JAJYDI010000117.1 GCA_021777635.1 Pseudomonadota bacterium | reverse complement strand
AGCCTGTGGGGCCGCTATTACAAACTTTGGTCCGCCGTGGACTCGGAGGCCACGCGTTTCCTCGAGTTCGAACGCTGGTGGGGTGGTTTCTTCCGCATGACCGGCGCGGAGATCGAGGCCATCGTGGAAGGCTTGTTCGTGGGCAACAAGCTCACCCGCGGCGAGCTTGTCGACGGCGAGCGCGCGATCGACCTGCGCGCGATCACCTCCCCGATCGTCGTGTTCGCGTCGCATGGGGACAACATCACACCGGTGCCGCAAGCGCTGAACTGGATCATCGACACCTGGGGCGATGAGCGGGCCATTGCCGCCGCCGGGCGCACCATCATTTACGTCCTGCATGAAAGCGTCGGTCACCTGGGCATCTTTGTCGGCGGCGATGTCGCACGCAAGGAGCACGACCAGTTGGTGAGTTCGCTCGACGTGATCGAGAGTCTTCCCCCCGGCCTCTACGAGATGAGGCTCCAGCCCAAGGACGGCATCGATGTGCAGCGCTGGGATTCTCTGGAACCGGGCGACTACACGGTGCACTACGAACACCGCACGCTGCAGGACATCCTCGACCTCAACCCCGAGGGACGTGACGAGGAAGCGCTGTTCTCCACCGCCGCCAAGGTGTCCGAGTTCAACGCCCGGATGTACAAGGCCTGGGTTCGACCTTGGGTAAGGGCGCTGACCAGCCGCGCCGCGGCCGACAGCGTCAGCAAGTTGCATCCGCTGCGCATGCAGCGCGAACTGCTGTCGGATGCCTCACCCGCGGCGCCGCTCATCCGGCAGTCGGCCCGCCGCGCGCGCGCCGATCGTCGGGTGGCGGCACCGGATAATCCGCTGCTGAGCGCTGAGCACCGGTGGAGCGCCGCCATCACCGAGGCACTGGATCGCTACCGCGACCAGGGTGACGCGTGGACGGTTGCCTTTGTCCGCAGCCTTTACGGTCCGGCCGGGTTTGGCCGCTGGTTCGAGCCGGATGTGGCCGACTCGGTGCGGGCCCGCGCGCAAGCGCAGCAGGAGATCGAGCAGGCGCGCGCTCAGGAGCTCGCCCGTATCGCCGACGGCGGTTTTCCCGAAGCCGTCTGCCGCATCGTGCTCGCGGGGATGGCATCGATCGGGGCGTTCGAGCGCCGCAGCCTGCGCCTGGCGCGACTCCTGGCCCGCCTGCCGCCCGGCGTACACGGCAGCATGCCCAGCGGCATCGATTGGCGGCGCTTGCTCAAGGAGCAGGGTCGGATCGCCGCGGTGGCGCCGGTCGAGGCTCTCAATGCACTCGAGACGATGCTGCCGGATCAGGACAGCCGGGAGCGCGCACTGGCACTGGCGGCCGCCGTGATGATGATCGAGCCCACGCTGGCCAACCCGCGCTCGGAGATCATCGAATTCCTCATGGCCACGCTGGATGCGGATCCGGGCCGCGTGATCGAATTGGCGCGCACACTGACCCGCGCATTGGAATCCCCTGCCCCCACCAAACGCCGCCGACACAGCCGATGATCGACATCAAGAGCCTGCTGGATCAGCCGCACAAGCTGCCGACCGTGCCCAAAGTCGCGCAGCAACTCATCCAGACCTTCGGCGACGAGAATGCCAATTTTGCCGACATCGCCAACCAGCTGTCGGCCGACCCCGTCCTCAGCGCCAAATTGCTGCGACTGGCCAATTCGGCGTACTTTCATTTCTCGCGCACCATCGGATCGATCGACGACGCCTTGCGCATGCTCGGCTTCGTGATGGTGCGCAACCTGGTGCTCGGCAACGGCATGGCCGCCGCCTTTCGCAACACCAAGGGAATCGACCTGCGCGAATTCTGGCTTTACAACCTGTACACGGCCTGCGCTTCGCGCTGGTTGGCCGGCAAGGCCGGCGTGCCATCCGACACCGTCTTCACCGTCGGCCTGATGCACGGCATCGGCCAGCTGCATCTGCATGCCGCCGCGCCCGAGACGGTGGCGCCGCTGGACAAGCTCGTGCCGGTGCTGGATCCCGGCCGCGCCGCACTGGAGCGCGCCGAACTCGGATTCCACCACGGCGATGTCGCGGCCGAGCTGGCGCGGTACTGGCATTTTCCCGAGGCCATCACCCTGGCGCTGCGTCAGGTGCCCACGCCGCCGGATCCTCCGGCGCTTTCCCCCCTGGCCGGATGCGTCCACCTCGGCGCCTGGCGCGCTCGCGCCGCGCTTCGATCCACTTCGCCCGAGGCGCGGGCGGCCAGCTTCCCGGCTGCCGTCAGCCGATCGCTGGCTTTGACGCTGGAGCAAATCGAGGCGCAAATGCCGCCGCTGGCGGAGCTCACCGACGGCCTGCAGTCGATGCTCGATTCGTGAACGTGAACCGAAGCGATATGACGTCGCGCAACCGGGGGCGGTTCAACCATGCGCAAGTATCTAACGAGCCGTTCGAGCCCTGTTCGGAGTGCAAATGACCAGGCTTCTGACCTGGGGCTTCTCGTAGGGTGGCTCGCCAACGAAGGCGAAAGTGGGCACTGGGCCGCGGAACTCATTGTCTGAACGGCCCGCATGGCCGCGCCGACCCCTGCTTCCTTGAACGGCCGCGCCTGAAATGGCCTCATTCGGCGTTTGCGGTCGACAGCCACCAGCCCTCGCCGCAGCACTAGGCGGTCGCGTCGGGCGGCGTGTCGCGCCTGAGTGAACGGATGCGCTCGATCGGCTCGCGGCGCAACGCGGCCACCAGCGAGTTTGACGTCGCGGTGCGGCGTGCGCCCACACAGGCAACGAAGCTGGCGTGCAGCAGCGCCCGCGCCGCATAGCGGTCGGGCCCGGTGCGCGTGACCTTGAGCATCAAGCCGTTTCCCGAGTCAGTCGTCAAGGGAAGCACCAGCCGGCCACCGATGCGCAAGGCGTCCAGCCAGGCCGGCGGCGGATCGGTGACCCCGGCGTTGACGTACATGACATCGCAAGGCGGGATCGCAGCCTCGGTGGCCGACGCCGCACGCACGTCGACTTCGGCGCACGCCGCGAGGTTCTCGCGTGCACGCCGCGCCAGCGCCGCATCGACCTCGAACGCGACGACCTCGCCGTGCGGCCCGACCATATGCGCCAGAATCGCCGTGTAGTAACCCGACCCGGCGCCGACGTGGACCACCGTCTCGCCGAGGCAGGGCCCGGCCGCGTGGATGCAGCACGCGTGCAGCGTCGGCTGGCCGTTGTTGAGTGTCGCGCCCGGATCGAGCGCGACCAGAATGTCCTGGTAGAGCTGTCTGGGGTCGTCGTCGGGGGTGCGCAGATAGCCCTGCCCCACGCACACCTCCCACGGCCCCGGCCCCACGAAGCGCTCCCGGGCTACGCACGCGAATGCTTCGATCAAGCGCTCGTTTGCAGCGCCCGCGACGCGCACGACGTACTCGGCGAAGAACCTCCGGCATTGCTCGATCGTGCCCATGTCACGCCATCTTCGCCATGCACCTGAAGAGACAACGCATAGGGCTCGCCGATCGCCGCCTGGGCGGCGATGCATTCCTGGAGACAGAACGAGCCGCCGCGACCCTGAGCGCGGAACCAGGCCAGCAGTCTGCGCAGGCTTCGCGACGTTGGCGACCTCAGTGTAGAGCGCGAATTCGAGAAATCACGAAGGCCACACACACCGGAAGCCAACTCGGCAATACGCGCCATGGGTTTGGGATCTGATGTCCAGCAACCCGCTGCGTCGCAAGCGCACGCGCAGTGCCCCATGTTGGCCTCGCAGCGCTCCGCGAAACCCCGACGTTGCAGTCTTTGTCAGTAGCGGCCGAGCTCGCCGATGTTCAACATGAGCCCCATCTCATGCGTCCGCGGAATCGCTCTGCGGCGATGGCGAAGGAGTTCACCCCATGCCCTACGCTGCAACCCTGGCGCCCGAAGCCGCAACGTCGGATGGTCGGAAAAGGCGTGTGTATGTCGCCCAGTTGCTGTCCATGGTGGGCGACCAGTTCACGCTGATTGCACTGCCCTGGCTGGTGTACTCCGAGTCGTCCGACCCGGCGGAGCTGGGCCTGGTGCTGGGCCTGCTCGGGGCGCCCAGGGCCTTGACGCTGATCCTGGGGGGGCGCACCGTCGACCGGTTTTCGGCCAAGCCGGTGGCCGTGCTCTCCCGCGGCGTGAGCTTCCTGCTGCTCGTGTTGCTGGCCACGCTGGTGGAACTTCACCTGGAATCCCGGTGGCTGATCTACGGGATGACGGTGGCCATCGGCGTCGCCAGCGCGTTCACAATCGTCTCGTCCGCGTCGCTGTTGCCATCGGTGTTCCGGCGTGCCGAACTCGAGGCGGCGAACGCGATCAGCCAGTCCATCCGGGTGGCGGCGGGGATGTTCGGGCCGCTGGCCGCGGCGGGGCTGATCGCCGTCACCATGGGCACGCCCGGAACCCCTCATGCGTTTGCACACAGTGCGGCGCTGTCCTTTGCCATCGATGCCGCGAGCTTCCTGGCCGGCATGCTGCTGCTCGGGGTACCCGTTCTTTCCCGAACCGACGCGGCCGCAGGAGCTGAAGCTGCCGCGCCAGCCGGCGCGGCACCGGAATCGGACGATGTCCGTACGCTGCTGCGCGTCCTGTTCGTCTACTTCCTGGCCAACGCGGTGGTGACGGGCGGATCGATGCAGATCATCGTGCCCAGCCTGGTCACCCAGCGCCTGGGCGGCGACGCCAGCCTGTATGGCCTCGTGATGGCCAGCTACGGCGCCGGGTCGCTGCTCGGCATGGGCCTGGCCTGGCGGCTGCGTGAGCGGATCCGGATCCGCGGCGGCGCCGTGCTGCTGACGCTCGACCTGTTGTCGGGGTTTGGATTTCTGTTCATGTTGGCGATCGGGAACCTGTCGACGACGATCGCGCTGGCCCTGCTGCTGGGGTCGCTCTCCGGCGTGGTGCAAGTCACCACCTTCACCTGGATTCAGGTGCACACGGCTCCGCAGCGAATCGGCCGCACGATGGCCGCCTTCCTCTTCGTCTTCCTCGGTC
>JAJYDI010000007.1 GCA_021777635.1 Pseudomonadota bacterium | reverse complement strand
CGCCATGCACGGGCCGATGATGGGTCCGCGCGGCGCCGCGATCCGCGACATGCTGGCGCTGGAACACCTGTACCGCGCGCAGGGCCACGTCGATGCGGTCGCCACCCTGTACCGCGACGTCCTCGCCCGCAGCCAGGATCCGCTGCTGCGCAACTTCGCCTACGCGCGACTGGCGCGTGCCGAACTGGCACCGCGCAATACCGGTGCCGCGATCCTGACCCTGCGCCAGGCGCTGGACGAGAACCTGAAAGCGGTCGCGGCGCGGCCGGTATCGAGGACACCGGTCCGGCGCTGAGCAACTCGACCTCATGCGTGCTGCGGCGCCCGGACGGCGCCGCGGCACGGATCGAACCGGCGTGTACGGCCGCAACGGTCCGGAGGTATCGCCCGCGCCACGGCGCACCTCGATACCCGACCGGACGCCGACATGCCAAACGAGCCTGCGCGCGCGGCGGCGACGACGGTGACCGCGCATGCGCTGGCGCCGCCGCCGCGCGCGCGGCACCATGAGGCGACCCATTTCCCCGTGCTTCCCCGGAGCAACCCCTGCATGGCCCACGCGCGCATCCTGCTGGCCGACGACGACCACGAACTGGGCGAGCTGCTGGCGCGGTTTCTGGTACGCGAGGGTTTCAGCGTCGAGCAGGTGCACGACGGTGATGCGGTGCTGCGGCGCGTGCTCAGCGAGCGCTACGACGCACTGGTGCTGGACATCATGATGCCGGTACGTTCCGGACTGGAGGTGCTGCGCGAACTGCGTCGCAGCACCACCCTGCCGGTACTGATGCTGACCGCGTTGGGCGACGACGTCGATCGCATCCTCGGCCTCGAGATCGGCGCCGACGATTATCTGACCAAACCATGCAATCCGCACGAGCTGGCCGCGCGCATCCGCGCGGTGCTGCGCCGTGCGCAGCGTGACGAGAGCGAGGCGGCGCGCTTCTCCGACATGCGCATCGGCCCGGTCGAACTGCGCATCGGCTCGCGCACCGCGCTGCTCGATGGTCAGGCACTGTCGCTGACGACGTCCGAATTCAACCTGCTGGCAGTGCTGATGCGCGAGGCCGGTCGCGGGGTGGACAAGGAAATCCTCGCCGAGAGCGCGCTGGGTCGCGCGCTGACGCCCTTCGACCGTAGCATCGACGTGCACATCTCGCGACTGCGACGCAAGCTCGGCAACGGTGCCGACGGCCAGTCACGCATCGCCACCATCCATGGCGGCGGCTACATGTTTCGGCGCATGGACGACTGACATGGGCAGCCTGTACTGGCGAGTCATGGCGCTGTTCTGGGTGGCGCTGGTGGTGATGATCGCGGCCAGCATCGGCGTCACCTCGCTGCTGATCGAACGCGATCGGGCACAGGCGCCACCGCCGCCCAAATGGCAGCACGCCGTGGTCGACGATGTCGCCGACGAGGCGATGCGCCAGCTCAGCCAGCACCCTCTGGCTCAGGCCCGACGCTGGGCGCGATTGCGCAGCAGCGGGCCGCTGCGCGTCAGCATCCAGCCGGGCCGCGATGCGCCATCCGTGTCGCTGCCGGCATCCGGCTGGCAGCGCGAGCGCGAGATCATCGCGACGCGGCACGTGGTGGCCGCGGACCAGGCGCCGTACACCGTCACCGTGCGCTGGGGACCACCCCCGGCCCCGCATCCGCCACCGCACCGACTGCTGTTTCGCACCGTGCTGGCCGGTGCGGCCTTGTTGGCCAGCATGCTGGTCAGCCTGCTGCTGGCACGCTATGTCGCGCTGCCGCTGGCGCAGATCCGTGACCGCGCGCGCCGCTTCGCCGACGGCGACCTGGATGCGCGCGTGGGCACCCTGCGCACCGGCCGCTCGCGCGAGATGGTGGCCTTGGCGCGCGAATTTGACGCCATGGCCGACCACGTCGGCCGGCTGATCCTCGACCATAGGCGCCTGATTGGCGACGTCGCCCATGAGTTGCGCTCGCCGCTGGCGCGCCTGCGCGTGGCGCTGGAACTCGGCCGCGGCGGCAGCAGCGAGGAGATCGAGGGCGCCCACGAACGCATTGGCCGCGAAGTCGAGCGCATGAACCGCCTGATCGCGCAGGCGTTGGACCTGTCACGGCTGGAGAGTGGCACGCGCGGGCCGGTGGAAAATGGTGACCTGGCGGCCCTGATCGAGTCACGGGTGGCCGATGCCCGCTTCGAAGCAACGCCGCGGCGCATCGAGATACGCCTGCAATGTGCCGACGTCTTGCCGATCCGCGCCGAACTGGACCTGCTGGCCAGCGCGATCGAGAACGTCTTGCGCAATGCCGTGCGCCATGCGCCCGAGGCCAGCGTGATCGACGTACAGCTGCGTCGCGAGGGCAACGGAACCAGGGCGCAGTTGCGCATCCGCGACCGCGGCCCGGGCGTCGCCGAGGCCGATCTGCCGCGCCTGTTCGAACCCTTCTTCCGTACCGCCGACGCTCGCCAGCGAGGCAGCGATGGCAGTGGCATCGGCTTGGCCATCGCGCGGCGCGCGATTACCCGCGCCGGCGGCCGCATTACCGCCCGCAACGTCGCGGACGGCGGACTCGAGGTACTGATCGAACTGCCGCTGCGCCCGGCGTGAACCGGCCGCCGCAGGAATCCGGCGACGGCGTACAGTGCCGACCGGCTCATGCAAGAGCCGGCCGCCACCGTTATCGAAGGATCAGAAATCGATCGTCGCCGAACCGAAGTACGCGCGCGGTTCCTCGTAGATCGCCCGCACGAACGGGTTGCCGGCGAAAGTCGTGTCGCCGTAACCGAACGTGTAGTAGTGGCGGTCGAAGACATTGTCGACGTGCAGGGCAAGCTGCACGTCCTTGAGCATGCCGGTGCCGAGGTGCAACGTGTCGCGCAGGGTGAAGTTCATCACCGCATAACTCGGAATCGTCTCGGCCGTGGGCACTCCGGCGTTGTACTCGTTGACGTACTGCGAGCCGGAGTAGTGCTCGCTCAGGCTCGCGCGCCAGGTCCGCCATTTCCAGCCGAGGCCGAGATTGGCCAGATGCTTCGGCACGCCGGCCAGTGGTTGCCCCGCCACCACGCTTTGCCCGGCCAACGGGGCAGCACCCGCGGCATTGGACACGGTGAAGCTGGAGGTGAAATTCGCCCGGTTTTCGGCAATGTTGCCGAAGATGCTGAACGCGCCATACGAGGTGACGAGGCTGTCCTGCAAGTCGAGCTCGATGCCCTCATAACGTGAACTGCCGCCGTTGGATGTGGTCGTCAGGCCCGACGTGGGGTCAGTGACCTGGATGAAGGTGTTGGCGAAGCTCTCGCGATAAACATTGAGCGCGCCCTGAAAACCGTGCGCCTCATAGCGCGCGCCAGCCTCGATGTCACGTACGTACTCCGGCGTGACGTGAATCGGCACCACCACGCTCTGGCCGCCCGAATTGGTCTGACCGACATTGTTGTAGTAAGCGGCGATGCCGGGGAATTTGGCGGTCTTCCCCCAGGCCGCATACAAGCTGACGTGCCGCACCGGGCGATAGTTCAAGCCGATCGTCGGCGAGGTGTAGTGCTCGGAGTCGGAGACCGTGCCGCTGATCGGATAGTAGAAGCCGATGTTGTCGAAGTCGGAGGTGCGCGCCACGAGGTACTTGAGGCCGGGCGTCACCTGCAGCGCGCCGTCGAACAGGCTGACTCGATCCTGCACGAAAGCCGATCCCAGGCTGCGCGAATCATGCTCGTCCCAGGCATTGTTGTAGCCGGTGACCAGCGGCATCGGATTGGCGCCGTACCAGTATTCGGACGAATGCAGTTTGGTGTGCGACCAGTCGCCGCCGAATTTGACCTGATTGTCGGGAAGATTCAGGGTGAAATGCGGCATGAACCCGTACTGCTGCGTGCTGTACAGGTAGGTGTGGTAGGCGTTGCCCGCCGCATAACTGGCGAATCCCGCGATCGGGTCGTAGCTCGTCTGGCCCGGATACGGAGAGAACGGCCAGGTCGCAGGCTGGTTGGGCAGGTAATAGGGCTGGGTCGCACTCTGCGAGAAGGCCGGGTTGCCGTAGGAAACACGGTTGTAATCGATATTGCGCGCGTACACCCGGGCGTTGAACGACAGCAGGTGGTTGACGCGCATGCGGTCGCCCAGGATATAGGTGCCGCCGTGGTCCTTGTTGTAGCTGTTGGTCCAGCCCAGCGGCCAGCCGTAGCGGTAGCCGTACTGCTGGATCAGCGGCAGCGGGATGGTGTGCGGCGTGAAGCCCTTGTTGATGTTGTAGATGGCATAGGCATAGACCTCGCCATCGCCCTCGTCATAGGGCAGGACGCCGGCATAGTAGAGATTCGTGTTGCGGTTGCCGGAATTGGCCTGCCAGCCGCTGCTGCTGTTGTGGTTGATGCTGACCATGTTGCGCACGCCGCCGATCGCGCCGGTGTTGGCGGTCAGTCCCTCGAACCACGTGCTGAAGCTGCCGCCGCCCACGGTCACTGAAGCGTTAGGACTGGCGCTCGGATCACGCGGCTCGAAGGCGATGGTGCCGCCCAGCGAGTTGTAGGAGGTGACCGCCGGACTATTGATACCCCGGTAAATGTTGACGCTGTTGATGTCGTTGAGCGTCAGCGGAATGTTGTTGCGCGTGGACGCCGAATTGGTCGTGCCGCCGTTGAAGGGGTCGTTGATCGGCACACCGTCGAAGGTCTCGGAAAACTGGCCGCTGCTGAACGCGCGAAAGGTGATGTTGGTGCGCACGCTGTTCGCTGCCGGTGTGCGCACGTTGATCGAGGGTGTGCGTTCCAGCAGGCTCTGCACGCTCAGCATCGGCGAAGCGAAGCGGATCGCCGAGGGTCCGATGATCGACGAACTGAACGCCGAGTTCATCGGGATCCTGGTGATTGTCAGCTCCCGGGCAATGACCTGGATCTCGGAGAGCTTCTGAACCTGTTTCGTCTTGCTGGTGCTGCTGCTTTGCGCAGGCGCGGCCTGTGCGAACGCGCAGGTGGGCAGTACGGCCACCGCACCCGCCGCAGCCATGGCACAGAAAAGCGGGGACAGTTTCATCAATCGCATAAAATCCCTCCTGATGTTGAAGAAATCGGAACAGGCACCGTGTCGGGCTTCCGGGTCAAACCGATCCAGGCAAACGGCATTGCAGTCTTTCGTCCTCCATTGCAGCCAAGGCCGGCGGCATTCGCGCCGGGGCGGTCCGCCCGGACCGTCCGGCCGCCGGCCATGGACCGCGATGGCCCACCCAAGCGACGCTGCGCCCCCCCATGGCACCGAACGGAGACGGGCAGCCGGCCATAGCCTTTGCAAGCGATGCGCTCTGCACGCCCCGCGATTCGCCCGTGCGTGAGCATCAGTGGGCACGGCGTAGCAGGTGCGGCCCGGGTTCATCGGGATCCACTTCTCGGTAGACGACTCCGGGGCCTACCGTAAGGCTGTTCCGTGACTGTATCTTTATCGTTAAGTCGAATTATCCGAACCGTAACCGCGTCGTAATAGCAGGCCCCGGGAGTCGGGCGCACGGGCGGGTCTCCCGGCCATGACAACGACACTCATGCAAACGGCCTCCAGAAGGGAGGCCGTCGGGTGGCAGCGTGTGGCACGGGAAATCGCGATCAGGCGGCAAACAGCGCGCGCATCTTCTTCATCGCGTTGGCCTCGACCTGGCGGATTCGCTCAGCCGAAACGCCATACGCGTCAGCCAGCTCCTGCAGCGTGGCCTTGGGCTCATTGAGCCAGCGCCGCTGGATGATGTCGCGCGAGCGCTCGTCGAGACGCTCGATGGCGGCATGCAAGCTGTCGTGGTCGCGGCCGTCCTGATCGGCTTCGGCCACCGTCGCGTACGGGTCGGCGGAATGATCGACCAGATACGCCACCGGGGAGGGTCTGGCGTCCTCGTCGGCGTCATCGGGTGCATCGAAGGCGACATCGCGACCACTCAGCCGCGACTCCATTTCCAGAACCGTGGCCACCGGCACACCCAAGTCCTTTGCAACCGCGCGCACTTCCTCGGTGTTCATCCAGCCCAGACGCTTCTTGGACTTGCGTAGATTGAAGAACAGCTTTCGCTGCGCCTTGGTGGTGGCCACCTTGACGATTCGCCAGTTGCGCAGGATGAATTCGTGCATCTCGGCGCGAATCCAGTGCACGGCGAAACTGACCAGGCGCACGCCCTGCTCGGGATCGAAGCGCTTGACCGCCTTCATCAAGCCGATATTGCCTTCCTGGACGAGGTCGGCCAACTGCAGGCCATAGCCGGAATAGCCACGGGCCACATGCACCACGAAACGCAGATGCGAGAGCACCAGTTTCTTGGCTGCCTCGAGGTCAGCCTCGCTCCGATAGCGCGCGGCGAGCGCGCGCTCTTCCTCGGCGCTGAGCACCGGGATGCGATAGACCGCTCCGATGTAGGCATCAATGCTTCCCATCGCGCTCAGCGCGGGGAAGTGGGCGGGAATCAGGGCTTGCGACATGCTCGGACCTCCTGCAATAGGGTTCATTTTAGCACTCGACCTATTTGAGTGCTAAAGCGGCCCGGGGTTCCCGGGCCAATACATGAACCATATGGTACAGGAAACTCGTCAACAAGTCGTGAGCGCGCGTCCGCGGCGACCGCGCCCCGCCGCTCGTGCGATGACCAAACGGCCGCACGCACGAGCCGCTGCGCCCGGGACCGCGCGGCGATCAGCGCGGCGCGCGGCCTCCCGCCTTGCCCTTGCCAACTGCCTTCAGCGGTTGCAGGGACTGGAACTGGCGCTGGTACTCATCGGTGATCTGCTCGGCCTGCTGGCTGTTGGCGATCACTCGTGGCGTGATCAGCACGATCAGCTCGGTGCGGTCATTGCTGCGCTGGGTGGTGCCGAACAGGCGGCCCAGCAGCGGGATGCGGTTTAGGAACGGCACGCCACTGTCGGTATTGCTCTCGTTCTGCTGGATCAGGCCGCCGAGCAGCACGGTATGGCCGCTCTGGACCGCCACCTGGGTGCTCAGCGCACGCTGCGAGATGGTGTAGTTGCCGTACTGGTCCTTGTTGCCTGGTGTGCTGACCTGCTGGGTGATGTTGAGATAGACCAGACCGCCGGGATTCACCCGCGGCGTGACGTCGAGGATCACGCCAGTGCTGATGTATTGCACCGAGCCGAGCGTCAGCTGCGAGTTGGTGGTGTTGCCACTGATACCGGGCACGAAGTAGGTTTGATTGACCGGCACCTGGTCGCCGACCTGGATCGTGGCTTCCTGATTGTTCATCACTACCACCGACGGTGCCGACAGCACGCGGGTGTTGCCGCTCGTCTCCAGTCCCTGCAGAGCGACCTGCACGCGACTGTTGATGAACGAGTAGAACAGCGCATTGGAGGGGTTGTAGGCGGCACCGCCCAAACCGAGCGCACCCTGGTGCGGGTTGTTGGGCTGCGCGTAACCGGGCGGCGAACCGGGCTGGCTGCCGGTCAGGCCCTCGAGATACCACTGCACGCCGAACTGGAAGGCGCCGGTGAGCTGCACCTCGAGGATGCGTGCCTCGATCTGTACCTGCAGCGGCACCAAGTCCAGGCGCTTGATCGCGGCCAGAATCTCGCTCCACTGGCCTGGGCGGCAGCGCACCAGCAACTGGTTGTTCTCGTCGACCGCCGTGATCCGAACGTCTTTTTCACCGTTCTGTGATCCAGCCGATACTTGGGGTATGCCGGGCCGCACCGCGCGCTGCTGGGGCATCTGCATATAGGACTGCCCTGCCCCGCTGGCTGCGCCGTTGCTCATGCCACCCTGCAACGTGGTGGGGGACAGCGTCGGCGCCACCCTCCCCTGGTTCTCGCGCGGCGCCGGTGCGGCGCCGTTGTAGATCTGGTTGAGATAGTCGGCGAGGTAGCTGGCCTGGACGTTTCGCACGTCATAGACGTAGAGCTGATCGCTGTTGCCACCGCCGCGGTCCATGCGCTCGATCCAGTCACGCACCTCCTGCAGATAGGCCGGCTGCGGCGTGATCACCACGATCGAATTGGTGCGCTCCAACGGAATGAAGCGCAGCATGCCCGCGAGTGGCGTATCGCCCTTGGGACCGAACAGCTTTTGCAGTTCGGGCAGCAGCGACTTCACGTCGGCGCGTTGCAGGGCATAGACTCCGACCGACATGCCTTTCAGCCAGTCGACGTCGAAGATGCGGATGGTGCGTGCGTAATTGGCCAGATCATCGGGCGTACCGGCCAGCACCAGCAGGTTGCGCGCGTTGTCGACCAGCAGGAACGCATCCGGTCGCGCAAACGGCTTGAGCAGCTTCTGCATTTCCTGCGCGGCGATGTAATGCAGCGGGAACAGCCGCGCCTGGAAACCGCGCGCCGGCGCCGCCGCGCCCAGGCTCGGCACCACGTTGCCGGCGATCGCGTCCTTGGTTGGCAGCACCAGGTAGCTGCCATCGCGCTCGATCAGCGCGTTGTTGGTCCATGCCAGCAGCATCTCCAGGATCGGCAGGGCATCCGCGCGGTGCACCGGCTCGGCCGTGGCGAAGGTCACCGCGCCCTGCACGCCGGGCGCGATCGCATAGTTCTGCTTCAGCAGGTCGCCGAGGATGGCCTTGACCACCGCATCGACCGGCTGGTTTTCGAAGTTGAACACCACCTCGCCCTTGGTTGCGACGTGCATCCGGCGCGGCTGCGCCGCCGCCCTATCGATCAGGGTGCCGCTGCCCGGATGCAGATCGGCATGCGCTGCCGGTGGCGTGGATTGCGGCCTGATCATGGCTGTGGTCTTCGCCACGCCGGCGGGAAGGGCCGGCATCGCGGTGGTGCTGACGGGCAAGGTCGGCGCGCTGGCGCAGCCGGCCAACAGCGCCACGGCAAAAAGAACGAGGCAAGTGGAAATGGTGCGCATCAGAGTCCTGCTCCAGTATCGGTGCTGCGCGGCGGATCGCCGCCATTTTGCGGCAGTTCGCGCCGACGCTCCTCGAGCTGCTGCCGCAACGCCCGCAGGCGCTCGGCCATCGCCGGGTTGATGCTGCCTGCCCCGGCAGGCGTTATCTGCGGTCGGATCGCGCTGGGATGACCGGGCCCGATCGGCTCGCCTCCGGGTCCGCTGGTCGCAGGTGCCAGCGCAGGAACGTGATTGGGCCAGTCCGTCGCCGCATGACCGGCGGTGGCCGCACCCGGCGCGGCATTCGCGGGCGCTGGGTTGGCTGCTGGGCTCGCACTCCTCAGCGACAGATCGAGCTGCTCGCCGCCACTGCCGGCCAGCACGGCGCGGCGCGGGGTAAGGCTCAATAATCGCCAACGACCGGCCTGCACGCCCGGGCGCAAGACGACGCTCTTGCCACTGGCTCGATCGCGCAGCAGCGCAACCCGCAACGCACCGTCCATGATCACCCCGGTGAGCTCGAACTCGCCGCTGCCGCCCAGCGCACTGTCGCCGACATCGGCGGGAGCTTGGCGATCGGCCCAGAACAGCGGACGCTGCCAGATGACGGGATCAGCCGCCTCGGTCGCAATTCGTGTCGGCGCAGTGGTCGTCGCCGGCAGCGGTGCAGGCGGCTGCGGCGGATCCCAGCGTGGAGCCGGGCTGACATTGCCCAGCAGCAGCCAGATTGCGGCAGCCACTATCGCGGCGCCGCTCAGCACGGCGCTCAGGCGACGCTGATCGGCGGCATTCATGGCGCGCTCCCGTGACCGGCTTGGGCGATGTACCCGGCGAGAGTGAACTGGGCTTCGAGACGGGCGCCGCCTTCGCTGCCCCGGGACGACGGTCGGAAAATGGTGAGTTCGGTGATGAACAGATAGGGACGGCCGGTCTCGATGTCGTGCAGAATTGACGTCAACGGCAGGATGCCGCAGCGCAGGGTGATACTGACGCTGACCTCGCGGAACGGCCCAGGCGGCGAGGGCCGGTCCAGCGGCATCTTGGCCGGCGCATCGCAACCTGAGCCTTGGCCGGAATGGCGCCGGACGATGTCGACGACACGCTGCATCAATGCCGCCGAGGCCGCACCAGCATCGCGCTCGGGCAGCAGGGCGCCTTCGGCGCCGGACTGATTCACCTCCTGCGCCGCAAGCGCGCGTTGCAGCGCCGGCTGTGCGGCCAGAAGCCCGGCGTCGCGCGCCCGGGTGATGCGCAATGAAGCCATCTCCGCGTCCATCGTGCGCAGTGGCGCCACCAGCCACCAGTGCAGCAGGACGACATAGCCCAAGGCCAGCGCGAACAGCGCCAGCACGACCGCCGCCAGTCGGCGCTCAGCGCGTCCGAGCCGCATGGCTGCCTCCCGTCTCGCGCAGCCGCGCAACGATATAGAAGCGCTCGCGTCCATTCTTGGGGTCGGGCTGGATCACGCCCTGAAACGCAGGGTCTTCGAGCATCGGCGCACGCTGCAGGCGCTCAATCAGGCCCGCAGTCTGCGTGCTTTCGCCCTGCAGGCCGACTTGGCCGGGATGGGTAGTGACACTCAACCGGTCGATCCAGGTGCCCTCGGGCAAGCTGTGCGTCAACGCGGCCAGCAGGGCCACCATCGACGGCGCGGCGGCCTTGCGGCGCGCCAAGTAGGCATCCGCGATGCGTCCCTCTTCGAGTTGTTCGCGAAGCGCCGCCACGCGTGCCGCTGGCGCCCGTTCCGCGGCGATCTCGTCGCGCATCGCGACCAGCGTGGCGCGGCGGTCCGCCAGCCACTGGTGCAGCGCGAGCAACGTGAAGATCAGCGTCGCGCCCGCCAGGAAAGTGTTGAGGCGGCGCCGCGGATCGCGACGCAGCGCGCGTCGCGCCGGTGGCAGCAAATTGAGACCGAGCGGCAGGCCATCAACGACGACATCCACCGCGTCGATGGTGAAGCCGAGTGAGGCCACGTGCGCAAGCAGGGGGTCGATCACGGCCCTTGGCGCGGCGGCCAATTCGACCTCCAGATGCGTCGCGGTACGGCCGAGCACGCGCGCATCGAAATACACTGCCTCGGCACGAAATGGCGTTTGCCGATCCAGTTCGTAGCCGAGCACGCGGCGCAGATCCGCAGCCGCCGCGGCCGGCAGCTGCAGCGTTCGCCGCAGCGCTTCGCGCGTCCCCAACGCCAGCACCAGGCGCAGGTCGGCCGGCTCGACGCCAGCGGCCGCCGCCATCAGGGCCGCATGCGCCTGTTCTCGCCCGGCATCCTGTGGCAGCCTGACGGGCGCGGCTCCCGACCCCGGCCTGCGCAGGATCAACGCGCCCGAGTCGACTTCGAGCAGACAGCGGATCGCGCCGTGCAGACAGCGCGCACGCAGCGTGCCGGGGAGCAACTCCAGCAGCTCGTCTTTCCACCAGACAAGGAAACGCGGCAGCGGCGAGCCCATCCAGGCGCTGCGCACCTGTTCGCGGAACCCGCGCAGCGCTCCCGGGCGTGCGCTCATGGCTGATCCCCTTCCTGCCAGCGCAGTACCGCATAGGTGCGGTTGGCAATCGCGCCGGCCAACAGACGGACGGTAGCATGGACGCTGGCCTGCGTGCCGTCCGCCCGGGTCGCCTCGGCGTCGATGGCGACCACGGCGCTGGAGCCCGCAACCGGAGGCGCCACGGCGCCGGGCAATCGTGGCAGCGGCGCGCCGGCGGGAGTTGCCTGCCGTTCGCGCACATAGGCCTCGGCCTGGGCCGGGTCGAGGCCCGGCAGGGTCGCCAGCGCCAGGGCCGGGGCATAGGCCGGATCGGGCTGATTGCGTCCCGACCACAGGGTCAGCACGGGCGCGATGCGCGCATACAGGGCGGCATCCATGCCCGGTAGCGCCAGCAGCGCGTCGCGGGTGATGAACGGTCCCTGTCGGCCTTGGTCCATGCGCCCGCCTTGCAGTCCTGCCGGTGGCGGCGGCATGCGCCGCTGCTCGATTGCCGCCGCCAGCGCCGCTGCCGCGGGCGCGGGGTCGCCGGCCGCGCGCAGCAGCGCCGCCAGGACGCCCGGAGTGGCCTCATTCAGATCGACTAGGCCGCTGACGTCGGTGATGCGCACGCGCACGCGGAATCCGGCGAAGGGAAATACGTAGTTGCGCCCGTCGGCGACCCATCGGCGGGCTGGATCCGGTTCGCGCAGGGCCAGCACCGCTCGCGCCAGTCCCGCCTCGGCGGCGTAGCGAGCGCGGGTCTGCGCCAGCACGGTGCGCGCCTCCAGCGCGCTGCTGCGGGTGAGCAGGACATAGCCGCCCAGCAGCACGGTCAGCAGCGCCACGGCCCAGAGCACGATCAGCAGAGCGATGCCACGCGCGCGCCGGCTCATGGCGCGCCTGCGCCATACGCCGCGCCCATCAGGCCGCTGTTGGCGGCGCCGGGATCGAGCCGCGGCGCGATCACCAGCGGCGGCCAGTCAGCGCCGCCGTCGAGCTCAATCCGCACCAGCAGCGGCAGCCGCTGCGGCCACGGCCAGCGCGGCGGCCAGGCGGTCGGCCGGCCTTCGGCGTCGAGGCCGCGATAGGCGAAGTGGCCGCTGCGCAGGTGCCCGAGGAGGGTCTCCGCATCGCCCCAGTCCTGCGCGCCCGCCTGCGCCGAGGCCAGCGTCTGGAACCGCAGCCGCAACGCACGCTTGCCGGCGATCGGCGGATCGACGCTCAGCTCCAGCCGCAGCGGCCCCCGGCCGCCCAGAAAGGCCGGCAGCGTACCGACGAAGCGCATGCGCTGCGGTTCGCCCTCGAACACCAGCGGCAACTGGGCATGATCGCGGCCCCAGGGCAGCGGCAGCGCGGCCGCCAGTTCGCGCCGCAAGAAAGCCTGCGCCGCGCGCACGTCGGCCGCCGCGGTCAGGCGCGATTCGCCGTTGCGCACGCCGCGCGTCGCCGCCGCCAGCGCACCCCACAGCAGCGCGACCAGCACCGCCAGCAGGGCGAGGGCCAGAAGCACTTCGAGCAGGGTGAAACCGCGCGCGCGCCTCATGGGGGTGCTCCCGGGCTGCTGTCCTGAACCAGACGCAGGGTGCTGAAGTCGGCGCTGCCTCCGGTCCACAGCACCTCGAGATCGACGCGCAGCAATTGCAGGCCCGGCGCGCTGACCGGGCCGCCATCGCTTGGCTGCCACGGCGCCACCGTCAGCCGCCAGCGATAACGCGCATCGAAACGCCCCTCGCTGCGGCCGGGCACCAGCGGATGCAGCGTGCCCAGTTCGGCGAGCCTGGACTGCGCGCGCAGCGCCGCTCCGGCCGCGTGATCCGCACGCGCGCCCAGTTGCGCCGCGCCCGCCAGCACCTGCATCAGCACCGCCAGCGCGATTGCTGCCAGCGCCAGCGCGCCGATCAGCTCGAGCAGGGTGAAACCGCGCATGTTCGGGTGCCGGCGCATGGCGTCAGCCCGCCGACTCACGGATGCGCACGCTGCCGGTCAGCCAGGCGACATCGATGCGCCAGCGATGGCCGCCCCGGGTCAGCACGATATGCCCGCCGGTGGAACTGCCGTCGGGAAAGAAGCGGATGCTCGCACGCGCAGCGTCGATGCGCTCGCTGGCGGCGGTGGTCAACGCGATCCGCATGCCCGCCGGAAGTGACACTGGCGCTTGGTCAGCAGCGCGATAACGGGCACTCGACAGATCGAGTTCCAGCGCCGTGCTGCGGCCGCTGGCGATGGCGCGGCTGCGCGTCCAGCGCAGCGCGGCGGCGAGATCGCTGCCCGCCGCCGCGACGCGCGCATCGGCGAGGCTGCGGCTGAGCGCGAAACCGGCCAGCGTCATCGCCAGCGCCAGCAGCACGATCACCGCCAGCAGCTCGAGCAGGGTGAAACCACGCACCGCGCGGGCGGCTGTTGCGGCACGACCGCCCTGCACCGCACGGAGCAGCCGGGCTGCGGGCACGCCGTCGCCGTGCATCGTCGTCACTCCCAGTTGCCGACATCCTTGTCGAAACCGGTGCCGCCGGCCTTGCCATCGGCGCCATAGAAGATCAGGTCGTATTGTCCGTGTGCGCCGGGGTAGCGGTAGCCGAAGGCGTGGCCGAACGGATCCTTCAGCTGCGACGGCTTGAGATAGGGACCGTTCCAGTGCGGCGCGTCGGGCGGGCGTGTCACAAGATCCTCGAGCTTGGGCGGCGGCGCGCCGTTGTCCATGGCGTAGCTGTCGATCGCCTGGCCGATCACCGCGAGCTGGGTCTTGCCCGCGTCGTAGCGGCCGCGTTCGACGTTCTTGCCCACCTGGGTCACGACGATGGTGGCGACGATACCGAGCAGAACGATCACCGCCAACATTTCCATCAGCGTGAAGCCGCGCGCGCGCGATGCAGCGGCGACGGGATGACGGTGGCGCAGGTTCATCGGCAGACTCCTGAAGGCTTCGAGGGGGTACGGAACGTCACTGGATTCCACTGGTCAGGCTGAGCAGTGGCAGCAGGATCGCCAGCATGATCAGGCCGACCAGCACGGTCATCACCACGGTCAGCACTGGCACCAGCGCCGCCAGCAGGCGGTCGATGCTGCGGCGCGTCTCGGTGTCGTAGGTGTCGGCCACGCGCAGCAGCATCGCCTCCAACGTGCCCGACTCCTCGCCCACCTGCATCATCGCCAGCGCCAGCCGCGGCAGCCGCTGGGTCGGCGCCAGTGCGGCACTCAGGCCCAGTCCTTGCTTGACTGCTTCGGCCGCTTCGCCCAGCGCAGCGTCAAGCGCGCGGTTGCCCGCAACCTGGCGGCTGATCGTCAGCGCCGCCAGCAGCGGCACGCCGTTGCCGAGCAGGGTGCCGAGGGTGCGCGCCATACGCGCAGTTTCGATCTTGAGCAGCAGCGGACCCAGCACCGGCGCATGCAGCAGGCGGGCATCGAAGGCCAGCCGCTGCGCCGGATCGCGCAGACGTGCGGCCACGCCGAATCCGGCCGCGACCAGCGCGAGCAGCAGCAGCCAGCCCCAGTTCCGGAGCCCATCGCCGAGCGCCAGCACCGCGCGCGTGATCCACGGCAGCGGAACGTCCATGCTGGCGAAGATCGGCACGAACTGCGGCACCACGTAGGTCAGCAGCAACACCAGCGCGCCGAGCACGCCGACCAGCAGAAACGCTGGATACACCAACGCATTGATCACCGCGCCGCGCAGCTCCGCGGCGCGCTCCAGATGCTCGGCCAGTCGCAGCAGCGCCTCGTCGGTGCGGCCGCTGGCCTCGCCTGCGCGCACCAGGCTTACATACAGCCGCGAAAAGGCACCGTGCTCGTCCTCCAGCGCCTGCGACAGCGCCGCGCCGCCGCGCACGCTTTCGCGCAGGCGCCCGATCAGGCTCCGCGCCCGCACGCCCTCGGGCAGTTCCGCGAGCAGACTCAGCGCGCGATCCAGCGGCTGCCCGGCGCGCAGAAGGGTGCCCAGCTGCAGGGTGAACTGCGCCAGCGCCGCCGCGTCGAGCGGACCCCGGCGAAACCATTGACCCAGACCGGGGACTGCGCCAGCGGGCGAGGCATCCAGTGCCGTGTGGCCCTGGTCCTGCAGGCGGGTGATGACCTCGTCGGCGCTCGCGGCCTGCATCTCGCCGCGCAGCAGCTCGCCGCTGGCGCTGACCGCCCGGTAGCGGAACTGCGCCATCACGCCTCCTGCGTCGCGCGCAGGACCTCCTCGATCGTGGTCAGCCCGGCGACCGCTTTGGACAAGCCGTCTTCGAACATGCTGCGCATGCCGGCCGCGCGCGCCGCCTGCTCGATCGCGCCGGCATCGCTGCGCTGCATGACCTGGCGGCGCAGGGCGTCGGTCATCGGCAGGAACTCGAGCAAGGTGGTGCGGCCGTGGTAGCCGCTGGGATTGGCCGGGTCGGGCACGGGACGGCGCAGGCGAATCGGGCGTTCGTCGGTGAACCGCTCCAGCTCGAAGCGCTGCACCACCTCCGGTGCGGCCTCATACCACTCGGCCTGCGCGTCGAGCCGGCGCACCAAACGCTGGGCAAGGATGCCGTTGACCGTCGAGGCCAGCAGATAGTCCTCCACGCCCATGTCGAGCAGGCGGGTGACGCCGCCGGCGGCGCTGTTGGTGTGCAGCGTCGAGAGCACCAGGTGTCCGGTCAGCGCCGACTGGATGGCGATGCGGCAGGTCTCCAGATCACGCATCTCGCCGATCATGATCACGTCCGGATCCTGGCGCACGATCGAGCGCAGGGTGCTGGCGAAATCGAGACCAATCGCCGGCTTGACCTGGATCTGGTTGATGCCCTCGAGCTGGTACTCGACCGGGTCCTCGACGGTGATGATCTTGCGCTCCGGCGTGTTCAGGCGGCTGAGCGCGGTGTACAGCGTGGTGGTCTTGCCGGAGCCGGTAGGGCCGGTCACCAGCAGGATGCCGTTGGGCCGCGCCAGCGCGTCGAGCAGGCCGCCCAGGGCGGGCTCGGCAAAGCCCAGCGCGGCGAAGTCGAACACCACGTTGCCGCGGTCGAGGATGCGCATCACCACCGACTCGCCGAAGCTGGTCGGCACCGAGCTGACGCGCAGGTCCAGTTCCTTGCCCTGCACCCGCAGCATGATGCGGCCGTCCTGCGGCAGCCGGCGTTCGGCGATATTGAGCCGGGCCATGATCTTGACGCGCGAGATCACCGCCGCGGCCGAACTGGCCGGCGGCGCCTCGACCTCGTGCAGCACGCCGTCGATGCGGTAGCGCACCTTCAGGCGGTTCTCGAACGGCTCGATGTGGATGTCGGACGCGCGCTGCTCGACCGCGCGCTGGATCAGCAGGTTCACCAAGCGGATCACCGGCGCCTCGGAGGCCAGGTCGCGCAGGTGCTCGATGTCGTCGTCGTCGCGTGCCGCTCCCGTGCCCAGCGTTTCGACGATGGCACCGAGCGCGCTGCGGCCCTGGCCATACCAGCGCTCGATCAGGCCGTCGATGTCCGAGCGCAGGCCCACCGCCAGTTCGACGACCCGCCCGCTGGCCAGCGCCACCGCCTCGATCGGATAGGGATCGCCAGGGTCGGCCACCAAGAGGCGTACGCGCGCGGCATCCACCGCCAACGGCACTACATGGTGCATTTTCAGGAACCGCAGCGACAGCTCGACGCCCTCCGGCGGCAGCTCGGGAGCATCCTTCTCGGTCAAAAGCGGCGCATGGAGCAGGTTCGCCCAAGCCTCGGCGAGGTCGCGTTCGGACACCAGACCCAGGCGCGTCAGCAGCGCCGACAGCGTGCCGTCGCGCGACTCGGCGTGGAGACGCTGCGCGCGCGCGAAATCAGCCTCCTTCAGGCGTCCGCGCGCCAGCAGCAACGCGGCAACGTCGGTTTCCCGCGTCGGCACCGTGACAATTTCCGCTTGGGGCATCACGCTTCCCATCGATCGCCTTCTCAGGGCAGAGCCGCATTGTTCTAGCACAGCCATCGGGCGGCAGCGACCGCGAGTCGCCGCACCGAAGGGCACGCGGCAGTCCCCTCAAACGAGGCGTGTAAGGGGCAGCGCGCAAAGTTCGCCGCGAGTCCGCTTGAACTCATGGCGCGGTCCGGCGTCAAACGATGCGTACATTGCGCAGATTGAGTGCCGATTTGCGCCAGAATGACTCATTCTCGTACCGCATGAACAGGTCGGGCGGCAGGATCGTCGTGCGCTCCTGATAGCCCACGGCCTGGCGAACCCGATGCAAGCCGGGCATGCCGGCTCGCGTATCGAACGCTTCGGCACTGTATTCGACGTGCTCGAAATCGTGGCTGAAGCCCGGCTCCTGCAAGAACTCATAGACCGCGCTGATCGAAAGCCCGGGGTCTTTCACCAGGGTTTCGTATTGAAGAAGCATCAGGCTGCTCGTGCAATCGCCGAAAAACGCTTCCTTCAATGCCCTGAATGCAAAACCCACCAAACCGTCTTGTGCGGTCAGGCTTTCGGCTCGTGAAAATACGGTCCCGCCGGGCTGGTAGTTGAAAATCGAAGATGGCTGCAGCCAGTTTTTCCTAGCCAACCGCTCGATGCTGTCCAGCACCCACGGCACATGGCGGACGCAGGCGATTATTTTTGCCTCGGGGAACAGTTCGCTGATGGCCGGCAACTTGGTGCACCAGAGCCTGTGCGAATCGAAGATTACTTCCGCGCCCGACACGTCCCGGTAGAAATTTTCGACAAGACCCTGCAGGACATGGCGCCTTTGCTGATCTGCAATGAAGACGGAAAATTCATTTCTTCCGCTCATCTCACCTTGCAAGGTGTTGAAGAGACCCGCAAGCGGACCGCTCATCGCGGCGTGGAAACGAGGGTTTTGCCTGAGGATCGCAGACAGCAGCGTCGAGCCGGATCGCGGCAGGCCAGAAATGAAATGGATTGGACGCATGAGCGGTCCTGCAAAGTTGGAATAGCGGCGCGCATGGCGGGCCGGCGCATGCCATGGCGGATGCACAAAACGGTTGATCTCCGCATAAACGGGACATCCCTGTCCCGCAGATCCATACCGCGCCGGTCATTCGTCCGCCCGAAAACGGGCGAGGTCGCGCCCTCGTCCGAGCGGCATTATTCGACGGGCGTACCCATCTCGGAAAGCCGCCTTGCATCCACGCGCATGCACCTGGACGGATCAGACCGCACGCAACCGCTTGTCACACGAATGCCCAGCGCAACGGCTTGTCAGCCGCCGTAGCCGCCGTAGCCGCCGTAGCCGCCGTACCCGCCCGGGGGCGGCGGCGTCGGGGTGCCCGAACCGAGCGACATCGCGCAATAGCCGCCGCCGGCGTTCACCCAGTTCTGCTGGATCATGTAGTCGTTGCCGCCGAGGTTCACGTCGGCAGTCGCACCATTCGCGGACGAGTACGTCGTACCGAACGTCCAAGCGCACTTGTCCCCATTTTCCATACCCTGGCTGTCATACCAGGCATTTCCGTCGGGATCGGTAACTGTTTCCTCCAACTCATGCGAAAAGATGCTGGCCATCGCGTCGGCGCCCGGGTTCGCATTCGGGCTGCTGCTCTGGTCCTGCTGCGGCTCGCACGACGTCGGGCACTGCGTGCCTGGATCACCGACAAAGGCGTACTTGATGTTGTTGCCGCCATAGGTGGTGTTGTTGTGCCACCCGCAATACTGGGTGCAGAACCCCGAGGTTTCGTTCACGTCAGCCGACGTCAGCACGAAATAGACGCCGTTGGGATCGTTCGGAAGCTTCCCCGAAGAAATGGCCGACGTGACGATTGACTGGACGTTGGCATCGGACAAGCTCGTCCCGAGCGAGTAGTTGTCAGTCGTGGACCCCGAGTAGGCGACCGTGTTCGCGACCGACGTGCCGCTTCCGTCCGTGTAGGTCGTGTTGATGTTGAAATACGGCGACCCACCGATCGACTGCGCGAGCGTGGTCAGGATGCTGGGCCCCGTATCACCGCTCCAGTTTCCGTACCAGATCAGGTAGACATTCTTACTGCCCGTCATCACCGGGCCGCCGTTGTAGTTGATGCCATTGCCCGAAGGCACGGCTGCGCTATTGGCAGCCAGGCTGGCCTTCACGCATTCCTGTTTGGCCCAGCCTTTTCCGGTCGGCACCTTTTTGCTGGTCTCTCCCGGACGACAATGAGACGCTGCACCGGGACTCGCCCAAGCGACGCTCGTGACGCTTGCAAGAGACAGGGCAAGCGCTGCGGCCAGCACGTTCTTCTTCATCTGCATCGGTAATCCCCTCGCTGTTGGTTAGGACAGATGGGGAGTAGCCCGCGATCAGCAGGCATGTGATCGGGCGGAACCGGCCCCTTTCCGGTCTCACGCCCCTCCCCGCCGCGGAGGCTGCAACAAAACGTTGCAATTCGATGTCTCCTGACGAAGCTGTAAGAATGCCGCCAGCAGCCGCGGCGACAATCGCAAAGGCGGGTGGGAATTTTCGTAACAGTCCTCGGCAGACTCTTCGGGCTTTCCGCGCGACGCTACGGGCCCAACCACGCATCGACCTCTCGCACCGTCACTGTCGGACC
Organism: Pseudomonadota bacterium; assembly: GCA_021777635.1. The sequence continues at coordinate 3,997 of JAJYDI010000007.1, read as the reverse complement.
CGCACCACCTGGTGTCGGATTTTTAGATCCATGGGGAAATTTCGAGGTTCGGACCGGCGTGGCGGAGATACCCTGGCACCCGTCACGCCGCAGGGAGCGCATTCCGCAGCGGCAGGGACCAGTCGATCGGTGCCACACCGCGCTGCCCGAGATAGCGGTTGCAAGCCGAGAAATGCCCGCAGCCGATGAATCCCCGGTGGGCCGACAGCGGCGAGGGATGCGGCGCCTTCAGCACCTCGTGGCGACGCGGATCGATCAGACGGCCCTTGGCCTGCGCGTGGCTGCCCCAGAGCAGGAACACCAGTCCTTCGCGCTGCCGGTCCAGGACCGCGATCACGGCGTCGGTGAAGCCCTCCCAACCCTTGCCCTGATGCGCGCCTGCGTGGCCATCCTGCACCGTCAGGACTGCGTTGAGTAGCAGCACGCCGCGATGGGCCCAAGGCGTCAGGCAGCCGTGATCGGGGCGCACGACGCCGAGGTCCCGCTCGATCTCGCTGAAAATGTTAGCTAGTGAAGGCGGCACCGGTACTCCCGGGCGCACCGAAAAGCAGAGCCCGTGCGCTTGCCCGGGGCCATGATAGGGATCCTGACCGAGGATCACCGCCTTGACCGCCGGCAGCGGCGTTGCGTCGAGCGCGGCGAAGATCTCGCCGCCCGGCGGATAGATGCGCTTGCCGGCGGCTTTCTCGGCTCGCAGGAAGCGGGCCAGCGCCTGCATGTCGGGGCGATCAAAGTAATCGCCAAGCACGGCCTTCCAGCTCGACTCGAGACGCAGCCGGGGATCGCTCACGTCCCGGCGCGCTTGCGCAAATGGCGCCCGACGCGCAACTGGAACAACAACTTGGTGACCAGCAGGCGTTCCTCGATCGGCTTCTGCACCAGATCGTTGGCCCCGGCACGCAGCAACACGGCCTGATTGCGCGGATTGTCGTCGCCGGTCATCACCAGAACCGGCAGCCGGCCCTTGCCGTAGCCGTAATCATTGCGGATGCGCGCGAGCAGATCGCCGCCCGTCAGTTCGCCTTTCAGGTTGACGTCGGTCAGCACCAAGTCGGCACCCACGCCGCCGGCCGCCTTGGCCGCGTCGAGCCGAACCAGCGCGTCTTCGACACTGACCACATGATGCACCGTCAACCCGTGCTTCTCGAGCATCCTGCGAGTCGCCAGAGCGACGACTCGGCTGTCCTCGACGTAGAGCACCTCGCCACTCGCCTGCCCCTGCGGCTGCACGTAGCCGCGGATGAACTCGGCCAGCGCACCGAAACCGAGCGACTTGTCGAAATAGTCGGTGACATCCTCGCCCAGCGCGCGCGCTTGCAGGCGCTCATTGACGTCGCCCGACACCACCACGATCGGCACGTAAGCCTGCGGCGCATGCAAGCGCACGCTACGCGCCAGCTCCAGCCCATCCATGTCTGGAAGCCGCAGCGCGGTCGTGACGAAGTCGACTGGCGCCAGCTCCAGTGCGGCGCGCGCCTCGGCACCGCTGCCGCAGCCGATCACGCTGACGCCGCTCAGCTCGGCATGCAGCACCTGCTCGATCAGGCGCCGCACGACCTTCGATCCATCCACCACCAGCACCCGCGGATGGTCACTTGCGATATGGCGGCTGATGCTGGAATCCATCGGGTCCTCGCGATTCAGTACGGGTCGGCAGCGCTCAGATGGCGTGCGCCGGCGATGCGTGCCCCCAGCCAACCGAGAACTGCGGCTGCGAACGGCACAGCCAGCAGCAAAGCCGGTGCCAGACCGGCAAAGCGCAGACCGCCGCCCCAAGCTGCAGCCAGCGTCGCCTCCGGGCCACGAAGTGCAAGCTCCAGCAGCAGCATCAGGGCGACCGCGAGCACGCCACTGCCGAAACCGTAGCAGATGCCGGCATAAAGATAAGGCCGCCGCACAAACCCGGGACTGGCGCCGACCAGTTGTAGCACCGCGACCTCTTCCGCATGCGCTTGGATATCCTGACGCACGCTGTTGCCCACGACCAGCAGCGCCGCCAGAGCCAGCAGCGCACCCAGCAGCAGCAGCACGCGTCGGCCCAGCGTCAGCAGTGCATCGAGGCGGCCGCGCCAGGCGCTGTTGTCCTGGACCCGATCCGCCACGGGCAAGGCGCGCAAGGCGGCGACCAATGCCTGGCCGGCATGTGCGTCGAGACCGGCGCGCGGCGTCACCACCAGCACGTACGGCAGCGGATTGTCGGTCAGCGCCGCCAGTCCCGAACCGAACCCCTGCATCGCCGACAATTCGGCCAGACCCTGCTGCGGGGTGCGCGTGACCACCACGGCGACGTCCGCGCGAGCACGCAGATCCGCAGCCAGTCCCGCTGCCGCCGTCGCCCCGAGGCCGGGCCTGAGAAACACGCTGATAGCCTGACTCTCTCCGAGTGCCGTGCCGAAGCGCTGCAGATTGCCCAGCGCCAGGTAAAACGCCAGCGGCAGCGCCAGAGCAAAACCCATCACGGTCAACGTGAGCGCGGTGCCGATCGGATGCCCCGCCAGCCGCTGCAGACTGGCGTGCAGGCTCCACGCATGCTGTCCGCGCCAAGTCGCGATGCGTCCACGCGCCGGCGGCGACGCTGCCGGCACCGGATCGCTTCGACGCGTACGACGCCGGCTCACACCACCTCCGAGGCGGCGACATCGTCCACCAGCCGCCCGTGATCCAGCACGAGCACGCGCTTGCGCATGCGCTTGATCAGGAACAGGTCGTGGGTAGCGACCAGGACCGTCGCGCCGACCTGTTGGAACTCGGCGAACAGGCCCATGATTTCCACGGCCAGTTGCGGGTCGAGGTTGCCGGTGGGCTCGTCAGCGATCAATAGAGGGGGCTTGCCGACGATCGCGCGGGCGATGCCGACGCGCTGCTGCTCGCCCGCCGACAGCGCGGGCGGTGACTTTTTCTCGTGCGCGAGCAAACCGACCTTCTCCAGCGCCGCACGCACGCGCTTGCCACGCTCGACGGGAGGCACGCCGGCAACCACCAGCGGCAATTCGACGTTGGCGAACACGCTGCGGTCCATCAGCAGCCGATGATCCTGAAAAACCATGCCGACCTGCCGGCGCATGCGCGGTATGCCGCGCCGGCGCACACCGCCGAGGTTCACGCCACCGACCATGACGGCGCCATGGCTGGGACGCTCCAGCAGACCCAGCAGTTTCAACAGCGTGCTTTTGCCGGCACCGGAGTGCCCGGTGACAAAGGCCATCTCGCCGGCGCCGAGCTCGAAGCTGAGCTGGCACAGCGCCTCGTGGCCACCGGGATAGCGCTTGCTGACCTGGTCAAGACGGATCACGGGCGCGGCGGGCTTGGGGGAGGCTGGCAGCATAACGTGCGCGCGACCACCTGCCATCCCCGGCGGATGTTCCGGCCCGCCCCGCTCAGGTTCGACGGAACAGGCTGCCGATGCGACGGAAAAAACCCGGCTTGGCGTGCGCCGCGGGCTTGGTGCCGGCAACCGGTGCGCCCACGGGGACAGGCGTTGCCGGCGACGTGCCGGCGTACGGCGCATCCTCGCGTCGCCCGCGACCGCTGCGGTTCCGGCCACGGCGATCGCCTTCGGCCGGAATCACGGCGGTAGGCGCTGCCGCGGCGACGCTTGCGGCATCGGCCACTGCAGCGGCTTCGTCCACGCCTACCGCACGGCCGCGGCCGCCGCGGCGGCGGCGCTTGCGCGTAGGCGCCGCACCTTCGACCGAATCGGCACCCGTCGCCGCGCCACTGGCAGGGCCGGAGGATGCCGCCACGCCTGCAGCGACGGCCTGCGATGGGACGCGTGCGGGGTTGCGGGGTCCCGTCGCGGATGGTCGCGGCGAGCCACGGCCGCGCGGCACCGATCCGCGCCGCGGCGCGCGCACGCGCTGCGGGGACGCGTCGTCGGCGTCGGCGTCGGCGTCGACCGCATCCGCCGGCGCGAAGGTCCGGGCCCTCGGCGGCACCGGCCTGAGCAAGTCGGCGGTGACCGCCTCCACCGGAATCTTCTGGCCGATGTAGGTCTCGA
>JAJYDI010000116.1 GCA_021777635.1 Pseudomonadota bacterium | reverse complement strand
GGCGCTGCGGCTGAAATGCCGCTCGATATGGAACTGGACCGCCGACAGCAGTGTGGTCACCAGCAGGTACCAGATGCTGGCGACGAGCAGCAGCGGAATGGTGCGGTAGTTCGCCGCGTAGATCAACTGCACCGAATACAGCAGGTCGGTGACCGCGACCACACTGACCAGCGACGTGGTCTTCAGCATCGAGATCACCTCGTTGCCGGTCGGAGGAATGATCACCCGCATGGCCTGCGGCAACACGATCCGGCGCATGATCATCAGGCGCGACATCCCCAACGCCGCACCGGCTTCGCTCTGCCCTTCATCGACCGAGACGATGCCGGCACGGACGATCTCGGCCATGTACGCGCCTTCGTTCAAGCCCAGCGCCAGCACCGCGGCGATGAACGGCGTGATGACATGGTTGGCGTTGAAGCTCCAGGCGCCGATTCCGATGCTCGGGTACAGCGCCGAAATGTTGTACCAGAACAGAATCTGCACCAGGACCGGCGTGCCGCGGAACAGCCAGATATAGGTCGCGCTCGACCCGGACACCAGCGGGTTCGGCGACAACCGCATCACCGCCAGCAGAACGCCCAGCGCGATGCCGATCAGCATCGAGATCGCGGTCAGCTCGACGGTCAGCAGCAGGCCGCGGAGCACGCGCGCCGAGAAGAAATAACGGCCCACCACGGCCCATTCGAACCGCGGGTTGGTGGTGAACGAGATCGCCAGCGCCAGCGCCAGCGCGCACACCGCCGCTGCAGCCACCCAGCGCCCGGGGTGGCGCGCCGGGATGGCCTTGATGTCGTCAGCGCGCATGGGTTGCGCGCCGTTCACCGCGTTGCTGCCGCCGCGCCTGCGGTGAACCTGCGCTCATTGCGTCGCGCCATTGATCACCGGCTTGTCGATGCCGCCCTGGGCAATTCCCCATTTGTGCAGGATGCGCGCGTATTCGCCGCTGGCGATGACCTGTTCCAGCGCCTGCTGGATCGGCTTGGCCAGGCCGCTGCTCTTCGGCACCGCGACGCCGTACGGCGCGGCGTCGTACGCCTTGCCGCTGAGCTTGAACTGGCCGTGCGACTTCTTGACGATCCACGCCGCCACCGGCGAGTCGGCCATTCCGACCTGCGCGCGCCCGCTGGCGATCGCCAGGTTGGCGCCGTTCTGGTCCGGGAACACCAGCACCGAGACCGGCTTCTTGCCCTCGGCCTTGCATTGCGCGGCCTGGCGTGCCGCGTCGTCGGCCTGCGTCGTGCCCTTTTCCACCGCCACCGTCAGGCCGCACAGGCCCGACAGCGCCTGCACCGAGACCGCGCCGCGGGCGGGAACGTAGAACGAGGTTCCGGCAGTGAAATAGCTGACGAAATCGACCACCTGCTCGCGCTTGCGGTTCACCGTCAGCGCCGACATGCTCATGTCGTACTTGCCCGCCTGCAGCGCCGGGATGATGCTGTCGAAGCTGGCATTGACGAAATCGGCCTTCAGGCCGAGCCGCCGCGCGATGGCCTGACCCAGCGCGACGTCCGCACCGACGATCGTCCTGCCATCCTTGGCGACGAATTCCATCGGCGCGTAGGTGGCGTCGGTGGCGATGACCAGCTTGCCCTGCTGGCGGTATTTCGCGGGCACCGAAATCGCGGCGTCGGCGCTGGCGCACCACGCCAGCCCAAGCGCGACTGCGCCGACGGCGACGCCGATGCGGCGCAGCAGCAGTCGAGCACGAAGCATCTTATGCATCATCGTTCCTCATTGATTCGACACGGTTCGATGCGCCGATCGTCGAGCGCATCCGGAGCGGTGCATCGTGGCACCGCAGTCAAGTCACGGCATTGTAATGTGCAGTTCCGGCGCGACCGCCCGGGCAAATGCACCACCGCCGCACCACCGCGGCACCACCGCAACCGGCTTCCCGCCAGTCGCCTCGCGTCAGTGTCCGACGACCACTTCGCTGATCTGCAGCACCGGCTGCAGATCCGTGTAGTTCGGAATGTCGGCGACGATCTCGTCGGCGTGGGGACCGAATCCGGACTGGAAGGCTTCGATCGAGTCGCAGAAGATGTGGCACATGCCGACATAGGTCGCGGCCTCGCCCGGCGCGCCGCCGGCCAGCCCCTTGTCGACGGTGTAGTAAAGACAGGCATCGCCCATGCGCGCCTTCACCATCGGCATGTGCTTGTCGCGGTAATAGCCGTGATCGAAACGAGCTCCGGGCCGGTTCGGATACATGACACTGACCTTGATCATGTTGCGACTCCTTTGTGTGCTTGGATGTCGTCGGCGAGCAGACCGTTCGCCTCCAGCGGCCTTCCGGCCGGCAGCGCCGGATTCCCGCGACCGACTATAACCGCGTGCGTGCGGCGCCGGCCCCCCCGCGCGAGGGGGGCCGGCGCCGGGCCACGAAGCCGCTGCTCAGGCAGCGGCGGGCGTTGATGCGGTCATCGCTGCGCCGAGCTTGCCCGAAACGAAGCCGAGGACTGCGCCGATCACCATCGACAGCGGCACGACGATCACGGCATTGGCCAGCGAGCCCGAAGTCAGCTTGGGCAGCGCCAGGGCGCCGTTGGTTTGCAGGAAAAAGGCTGCCGTCGCCGCGTAGCCGTAAAAGCTGGCCGGAATGTTCGACAGCACTTTGCTGTGCGCTGCCAGGCACACGACGAGCACCGTGGCGCCGACCACGACGGCGGCCCACACCGGCAGTGTGAGCGTGGCCGCGAGCGGGACCGCAAGAATCACCACCGCGGCGACCCACGCCGCCAGCGCACCGAAGATGTTGCACACGATGGTGCTCTTGAGCGCTGCAGCGTCGCCGCCGCTGTGGAAAAAACAGGCCCAGGCGAGGAAGGCGGCCCAGATGGGAAGCCCCAGATGGAGAAAGGCGAAAGTGCCCAGCGCGCCGAGGACGGCAATACTGACGGAAAGCGCAACGAGTTGCGGCATGGGGAGTCTCCTGAATGGTTTCTTTCGGAAACGGGCATCGATGCCCGACGACCGGAGCAGGATCCAAACCTTCGACACGGTCAACACGGCATCGTGCCCCGGCGCCGCAAGCGTCTTCACGATTCGTGCCAAGCTCCGGCGCGCGTCAGGAACACGAAATAATCGATTGAAATCAACACCCTGAGCAACCGCCCCGGGTTTTTACCGATGGCGAAATGCCTGAAATCGGAAGTTTTGCGACAAAAGCCACGTCGCAATCCACGACATGTGACGCAGTTTGCGTCGACGGCCGCAGCGTCGTCGTCAAACCGGCGGCAGCGGCACCTCGTGTCCGGCGCTGACGATCGCGCCACAGCCCGGCGTCTCGTAAAGGTCGACGCGGTCGAGCTGGGGAAGCCGCGAACGCGCCCGCTGCAGGATCCACGCAGCGACGGACGCACTGTCGCAATCGCGCAGATCGGCGATTGCATGCAGAGGCTGGTGGTCGATCGCCTTGAAAATCGGATGGAAGATCTCCTTGACATCGCCGAAATCGATGGTCCAGCCCATCACCTCGTCGAGCGGCGCGGACAGGTGCAGGCGCAGCGTGTAGGTGTGCCCGTGGATCCGGCGCAGCGCGCTTGCGTGCGGAGCCCGCTTCAACTGGAGCGAACTGTCCAGGGTCATTTCCTTCCAGATGCGGTAGTTCCGCCCGTCATAGATCGCTGCGCTTGACGCGGTTTCAAAGACCGTCACCCAGGACAGTTCGGGAAGCTGGGGCTGCAGACGATTCCACAACCAGCTCGCCAGCATTTCGCTGGTCGGATTCTGCAAACCCGGCAGGTCATTGAGGCAGGCGTGGTCGAGTTCCGCGTGGATCGGTTCCCACAGCGCATCGAGGCGATCGCCGTCGATGCCGAGGTCGCCATCGTCCGGGCTGCGCTTCGCGTGAATGACGACTTCGAACCCGTGCCCATGCATGCGCCCGCACTTGTGGCCGGGCGGTACGTTGGGCAGGCGATGCGCCGCCTGCACCGCGTAGCGACGCCACACATGTGCGCTTGCATCGCGGTCAAGATCGACGCCGGCATGCGGCGCGCTCTGGATGCCGACCTGTTCGATCCCGGGAACGTCGAGTCCTTCGCCCAGCCAGCGCGCAAGGTTCTCGTCGGTCGGCTGCGCCACCCGTTCGTTCAGCAGACGGTAGTCGAGTTGCGCGATGCGCGATTGGACGCGTTCACGCAGCAGCTCGACTTCTCCACCCGGGAAGCGCGCCCAACCTTCGGGCGGATCGCAGCGCACCCTGGCAACGAAACTGTGACCGTGCAGGCGGCGGGACCGGTGTCCGGGCGGAACGACGTCGACGTGTCGCGCGGCTTCGAATCCGGCAGAGGCAACGTAAAGAGTCTTGTGCGTCATCGACAGTCCATCCCAAATCTGGCGTGTGGCGGGGTCCGTGTGGCGGGCTCCTCGACCCTGGCATTCGCGAAGCCCTTCGCACGCGACAGGCCGCAGCCGCAGCCCATTCACGGCGCACGGTCTGCGCGCCAGGGCTGGGAACGATGCGGTGGCCATTCTATGTACGAGGCGCGAGATCGCGCGCGCCTCGCCAGGCGTCCAGAGACGCCGGCGCCGAGCGAGCCTGCCGCATCGCACGGCACCGATTCAATACACTAGCCATGTGATGCAGATCGCACCGGGAACATTCAACGTCGCGGTCGGTTCCGCCGAACCGATCGACCGCCAGCTTTTCCCGCGGCCTGACCATGGTCGTCGCGCCGGCACGCCCGCGCCGCGGCGACGACGCCGCCGCATCGCTGCACCCCAGCCTGCAGCGCGAGGCGGGTGAGGCATTCGAGCTCGGCCTGACGCGCGAGCAGGGCTTGCGGTTGTTCAACGACGTTCTCGACGAACGAGGGCGCGAACCGCCATGATCGACATGCGTGGATTTACAGGCGCTGCCCGCACGCCTGCCCTTTGCGGGAAACGGTTTGCACTTCGGAGATTTCGATGGCATTCGGACAACCCAGCGGCCTGCAGCGTCAGGTCATCAGCACCCTGGACGGCAACGGCCGCGATTTCATGGGCCTGGACACCCTGGCCTGGAAGTACCCGGACAACTCCATCGTCTCGGGGTCGCTGCTGACCGTCGAGAGCAACCACTTCTGCGTGCTCAAGAGCCGCGGCGCGGTGCTCGACGTCT
>JAJYDI010000115.1 GCA_021777635.1 Pseudomonadota bacterium | reverse complement strand
GGCCACGCGCACCTTGCGCGATGCGATCAATCGTTGCCGCTGAGCGCCGGGCGCGGCATGCGCCGCGCGCGCCATCCCGACCAGGCCCGCCGCGGTGCGGTCAGCGCGAAGTGCGCCCACAGGCCTAGCCACACTGCCGCCACCAGCAGCGGGCGGCGCGCGGCGGGGTCGAAGCGGCGAAACCATCGCCACATGCCGCGATGCTTGTGCCAGCTGACAAACAGCGGGCGGCGCCGGCTGGAGCCGCCGCCGGCATGCAGCACGCGCACGTCGCCGGCCAGCAGCACGACATGGCCGGCATCGCGGACACGCCGGCACAGGTCGAGGTCTTCGCAATGCAGGAAATAACCCTCGTCGAATCCGCCGACGGTCTCGAAAACCGCCTTCGGCAGCAGCATCAGCGCCCCGGACACCGCCTCGACCGCCACGCTGGTCGCGGGCATGGGCCCCTCGACGTGCACGCCACCTGGCGCAGCGGCATCGGCGCGGCCCAGCGCCCGCGCGCGCAGCGTCGTCAGCGCCCGCGCCAGCAGCGGGTCGCGCCGCAAGGCATTGCGGTCAGGCCGGCCGTCGACGCCGCAAACGACCGCGCCGACCAGACCGGCGCGCGGCTGCGCGGCAAGTTCGGCGCGCAATCGCGCCAGCGTGTCGGGCGCGAGCCGGCAATCGGGGTTCAGCACCAGCAGCGCATCGCCCTGCGCCAGCGCCGCGCCGCGATTGACCGCCGCCCCGAAACCGAGATTGGCGCCATTGCGCAACAGCTGCACGCGCGCATCACCCGCACAGGCGCAGGCCAGCGCCTCGGGGACGCCGTCGCGCGACGCGTTATCGACCACGATCAGTTCGACCGCGACGGTGCTGGCCAGCGCCGCCTCGATGCAGGTCAGCGCGTCGCCGCCGCTGTCGGCGACGACGACCACAATGCTGGTCAATCCAGCGGCGGGTGCGGATGGCATGCCGACATTATCGCCGACATGCGCGCCGCCGCTCAGCCGCTGCAGCCTGCGGCCGGGCCGGTCGCGAGATCGCCGATGAAGGCGCTGAAATCCTGCGGCACGCCCTCGACTTGCTTCACTTGGCCGGATGCCTTGCTGCAATAGAGCAGCATCGGCGTGCCGTGGCCGCCGGCATCGGAGAGCAAGCGGTTGTTGGCGGCAACCACCGCGAACAGGGCCGCATCCGGCTTCGCGGACGGGGCGATGCCGCCCTCCTCCTGGGCCTTGTTGAACTTCTGTTCGTCGCGAGTCAGTGCCTGCAGCGGATCGGCCATGCCAAGGATCGTCGCGGATTTGGCCAGGCTGTCTTCCTTAACCACGCCTACCATCACGAAGCGCACGCGCACGTCGCCTCTGGCCATCACCGGCTCAAGGTCCTTGAACAGCATGTGGCAGAAGATGCAATTAGGGTCCATGAACACCGTCAGAATCGGGCCGCGGCCCTTGCTCACGATGGCCCTTGCGGCCGGCAGCAGCGTCGCCGCGAGCGTTTCAACTGGCGCCTTGTAAACCCCGGCCTGGACCGCAGCCCCGGCATTTAGATCGGTGCCGTCGGCGCTGACCAGATTGCCGACCAGCAGCGCTGATCCGTCCGCATTGGCCCAGACGATGGAACGCTGAGCCGCGTTTCCTTCTCCAACCTGCACCAGCACACCGGTCAGGCCGCCGGGGCCGGCGAACACCTTTAGCGCCTTTGCGCGGCCCTTGCTCGCGCCCGTTACCAGCGTCTGCACCTTTGTCAGCGGCAGCACCGCGGGCGCAGCAACAGCCGGCATGCCCGCGGCCCGGGCGCACACGGGCAGCGCGCCCGCGACTAGAAACAGCCCCGCCGTAAGGCACATCGTGCGCAGCGCGGGCGGCAACAAAAATCCGTGGCGATTCGGCATGGCAGATCCTGGGACTCCGTGAGCAACGAAACGGACCGAAGAGACTGCGGACGCAGTGCACCCGAATCCGGCGAATGGTCAGCAGCACAGTGTGCGCCCAGAATCACGCACGCAAGAGCCCCGACCTTGGCGCACTATATCTTGCACACGAGAGTTCGTCGCCAGCGCAGATTTCGGCCCACGCCGCTAATGCATCGGGGTCGCGCCGGCGGCACAATGCGACCTCGCACCACCGGTGCCCTTGCTGCCGCAAACCGTTTCCCCCTGGAGGATTCGCCATGCCATCCCGCGCCATTTTCGCCTTGCTGTTGGTTGCCTTCGCAACGTCTGTGGCGGCACAGCCCGGTGGTCCGTCGACTAATCGAATCCCGATGGTCAGCCGTCTGGTCATGGTGTTTGCACGCCTGGAAAATTCGCTGGATCGCGCCCTGGCGAGGAACCAACGTGCCGCAGCAGCGGCGGTGCTCACGCCGACATTCGAGCAACGCGACGCCGTGGCCCCGGGTACTCCGGTACCTCGCGCGAAGTGGCTGGACTCCATGCTCGCGCAACCGCCGTACGATGCGCGCATCAGCCAGCTGGCAGTCCATGATTTCGGTCCGCTGGCGGTGGTCAGCTTTCGCATGGAATACCTGCCGTCCGCCGCCGCCGCCGCGCGGATACCGCTGCTGGTGACCGACGTCTGGCAGCAGTCGGGGCCGAATTGGCATCTCGCGATCCGCTACGCCGCAGCCGCCGACAGCTTCACACCAGTTCCGGGGGCGCCGGCGGCAACGCCCGTGGCCACCGTACCCAGCGGCAAGGGCTGAGTGCGCGCCGGCTCAGCGAGAATCCAGGAAACCGCGAATGGCAGCCACACCGTGGGCGCCGGCGGCGCGAGCGCGCGGCAGATCGCCGGCACCTACGCCACCCAGCGCATAGATCGGCAAGGCTGCCTCGGCTACCAGCGCGCTGAAACGCGGCCAGCCCAGTGGCGTCCCCTGCGGGTGAGTGAGTGTGGCCGCAACCGGTGCCAGCAGTGCGAAGTCGCAGCCGAGCACCACCGCGCGTTCGAGTTCTTCGGCGCCATGGCACGAGGCTCCCACCCACAGGCGGGATGGCAACGGACGCGCGCGCAGGAGTGCCAGCTGCGCCGCGCGCAACTGCACGCCAACACCCAGCGCCAGCGCTCCCTTGATGTCGCCGTTGAGCAGCAGCGTCGCGCTGGTCGGCTGCATCTCAGCGCGCAACGCGGCGGCGGCTTCGCGCAGCTTGCCGGCGGCCCATTGCGGCTGGCGCAGCTGCAGCAGACGCGCACCGCGCCGAATGGCGTCCTTCGCCCATGCGAGTAGCAGTGCTGTATTGGCGAGCGGCGGACTGATCGCCAGCAACGGCGGCAGGCGGAGCGCAGCCCACGCCGGACGATCAGCGGGCGGCAATGTCACCGGATCGATTGCCGCGGTCTCGACCCAGGCCAGCGCTTGCGCGTCATGCGGCTGAGGCATCCCCTGCCACGCTGCGACGCGGCGCACCGCGAGCACAATGCGCCGGTTCGGGTAACGCCACGGCACGCGGATCAGCGGCTCGCTGGGACCGATACTGATGCCCAACTCCTCGCGCAGTTCGCGTGCGAGCGCCGCATGCGCGTCCTCGCCCACCTCGATCTTGCCACCGGGAAACTCCCAAAGCCCGGCGCAATCGCGCCCCGGCGGTCGCTGCGCGAGTAGCACGCGACCGGCAGCATCCTCCAGCACCCCGGCAACGACGTGCAGCGGTGGCGAACTCCCGCCGCTCATGGGGTGTTGCTCATACGCGTTCCAAGTCGACGAAATCGAACGCCAGTGCATGGCGCGCATCGGCTCGATGGTGCTCGCGTGCAACCTCGCGCCAGCATTCGACCGGCACGGATGGAAAAAACGCGTCGGCCCCGGCGACGACGGCATCCACCTCGGTCAGATGCAAGCGTGTCGCCCGCGGCAGCGTCAGGGCGTAGATCTCGCCGCCGCCGATCACGCACAGCTCCGGTGCATCGTCGGCAATCGCAAGCGCTGCATCCAGCGAGACGACTGCGAGCATGTCGGCGAACGGCACACGCCCGCTGCGCGTCAGCACCAGGTTCAGCCGTCCCGGCAGTGCACGCCCAAGCGCTGCCGCCGTGCGCCGACCCATCAGGATCGGCCTACCCAACGTCAGTGCCCTGAAGCGCTTAAGGTCGTCGGGCAGATGCCAGGGCAGCGCGCCGGCGCGACCGATGGCGCCGCGCCGGTCGCGCGCAGCGATCAGCGTCAGCACAGGTGCCGTGCTCACACCGCCACCGGCGCCCGGATCGCTGGGTGCGGATCGTAGTGCTCGATCACGATGTGCTCGTAGCGGAAGTCGCCCAGCCCGCGCACCGCAGGATCGAGGCGCAAGCTCGGCAGCGGCCGTGGCGTGCGTGCGAGCTGGTCGCGCGCCTGCTCGAGGTGGTTGCGATACAGATGCGCGTCGCCCAGCGTATGCACGAAGTCGCCGACGCCGAGACCGCTGACCTGCGCGACCATGTGCGTCAGCAGGGCGTAGCTGGCGATGTTGAACGGCACCCCGAGGAAGATGTCGCCCGAGCGCTGGTAGAGCTGGCACGACAGCCGCCCGTCGGCCACATAGAACTGGAACAGCGCGTGGCAAGGCGCGAGTGCCATCCGCGGCAGCTCGGCCACGTTCCAGGCGCTGACGATCAGACGGCGCGAATCGGGGTTGCGGCGGATCTCGTCCACCACCCACGCGATCTGGTCCACCGTACGGCCGTCCGCGCCGGACCAAGATCGCCATTGCCGGCCGTAGATCGGCCCCAGCTCGCCGTCGGCGTCGGCCCACTCGTCCCAGATACCGACGCCGTGCTCCTTCAGATAGGCAATGTTGGTCTCGCCGCGCAGGAACCACAGCAGTTCGTGGACGATCGACTTCAGATGCAGCTTCTTGGTCGTGACGAGCGGAAAGCCCGCGCGCAGATCGAAGCGCATCTGCCAACCGAACACGCTCAGCGTGCCGGTGCCGGTGCGATCGTCCTTGCGCATTCCGTGGTCGAGGACGTGCTGCAGCAGGTCGAGGTAGGCGCGCATGCCGCGATTATGCCGCGACGGGCACGACCGGCACGGGCTGGCGGCGCGACAGGCCCAGCAGGAACACACCGACGGCAATCAGCGGCAGCGACAGCACCTGGCCCATGGTCAGCCAGTGCGTGCCCAGCAGATAGCCCAGCTGCGGATCGGGGTCGCGGATGAACTCGGCACTGAAACGGAACACGCCGTACAACAGCGCGAACCAGCCCGACACCGCGTAGCGCCGGCGCGGCCGGCGCGAGTACAGCCACAGCACTGCGAACAGCACCACGCCCTCGAGA
>JAJYDI010000114.1 GCA_021777635.1 Pseudomonadota bacterium | reverse complement strand
GCTTCCTGCCTCCTCCTCGCCCGGCGCACGCGATGCGCTTCAACGCATCGCGTCCTCGCGCCGGTCTCGACCTTGCCGCCCTTGCCGTGACGCACGGTGATCTCGCGGTGCGCCCATTTCCCGCGGCCGGTGCTTGCCATGGGCCAGAATGAAACGTCGCGCTCAGCTCACGTAAGCTTTTTTTGGTGCGCCGGGACAAACCCAGCCGGCGCATGCGGGTGCGCATCACATCGAGCAGGCGCGGCGGTGCGGTGCCGGGGGCGCACTTGCTGGTGCAGATTCGGGGTGGGAGGATGCCGGCATCGTGATCGCTGCGATGGGGAAGAAGGCTGCGGGATTAGGCGGCAGTTTTAGGCGGCGCGATGGTTGGAAGCTGTTGATTCATGTAGGGCGGCTCTGATCGCCGGCGTTCGTACGCACGAATTAGGGAGGGTCTGAACAAGTTCTTGTTCGTCATTCCGGCGAAAGCCGGAATCCAGTTTCTTCAATACCCTGCAGTAGCCCTGGATCCCGGCCTGCGCCAGGATGACGGCTTGTTCAGACGATCTTTAGGCGGGGGAACTTGGCTTCACTTCGCAACCGAATAATAGTTGGGCCATGAATTACTTTCTACCGGAGGGCTATGTCATGGGTCGCACTCTTGCTCTGTTGTACGGTGTGGTTTGTTATTTGATCTTTTTCGCAACATTTCTCTACGCGATTGGATTCGTCGGTAATCTGGTTGTGCCGAAATCAATTGATTCGGGCACGCCGGGTTCGTTTGGTCAGGCGCTGCTGATCAATGCACTATTGCTTGGCATCTTCGCCGTCCAGCACAGCGTCATGGCGCGGCCGGCCTTCAAACGTTGGTGGACGCAGTTCGTTCCACAGCCAATTGAGCGCAGCACTTATGTTTTGCTGTCAAGCCTCGCGTTGATTCTGCTCTACTGGCAGTGGCAGCCGATGAATGGGGTAGTTTGGGCGGTCGAGAACGTCGCGGCGCGCAATGTCTTGTGGGCGCTCTTCTGGATAGGCTGGGTAATTGTGTTGATCGGCACGTTCTTAATTAATCACTTCGATCTATTCGGCTTGCGCCAGGTCTATCTGAATATGAAAGGTCAGGAGTACACCAATATCGGTTTCAGGACACCGTTTCTCTATAAATTGGTGCGGCACCCGATCATGTTGGGGTTCATCGTCGCGTTTTGGGCGACGCCACACATGTCGGCTGCCCATCTGCTCTTCTCTGTCGCCACCACTGCTTATATCCTGATTGCCCTTCAGCTCGAGGAGCGCGATTTGGTGAGGTATCACGGCGCTGCGTACGAACAGTATCGCCGACGAGTTTCAATGATCCTCCCGTTTCCCAAGAAAAAGTGAGGGCGTTGGTCTAACCACCCAGTCAGCACGGACGCCGTGACAGCGGCACGCCGCTGTCACGGCACCGGTTACTGAGTTCGTTGGGCGTCACTGGATGCAGCGCGCTATTCATGACCAAGTGTAAATTGGAATACTCACACGACTAAGGAGACCGTCATGCCGAAGTATGTAATTGAGCGAGAGATCCCTGGAGCCGGAAAGCTTTCGGCACAGGAGTTGAAAGCCATCTCTCAGAAGTCTTGCGGAGTCCTGAGCAAGCTAGGGCCACAGATTCAGTGGCTACAGAGCTATGTCACGGGAGACAAGATCTACTGCGTTTACATCGCTCCGAACGAAGCGCTCGTCAAGGAGCACGCGAAACAGGGAGGCTTCCCCGCAAATCGCGTTTCGCAGGTCACCTCAGTGATTGACCCGACCACCTCTGAGTAAGTTGCCACCCAACCAGGTGCTCCAGCGGACGCCCCCGCATCGCTTCGCGCCGCAGGGATTCCCTCGCTCACTGCATTCGCTCGGCGCCGCTGTGGCCACGCGTGTCTTCGACCGCGCGGCGGCGGGCCCGGCGCGCGCGTGCGCCAGACCGCAAAGTGCAGGAGGAACGACGTGAAGCCATTCACTCTCATTGCTGCCCTGGTATTCGGACTGGTCGCACTGCTGCAGATGCTGCGCTTGTTCTTGGGGTGGCCGGTTGTCGTCAACGGTTTCGCTATTCCCCTCTGGGCAAGTGCAGTCGCATGCCTGGTCGCGGTAGTGCTGGCGGTGATGGTTTGGCGGGAGGCCCGCCGGTGAGTTTGTGACCTGGCGTTCGAGAGTGGCGGCCTGAGCCTTCGTCGCGCCCGGCGCGCTGCGGCGGGCTTCGTCCGCTTCCGCGCGCGAGTCGCCCGACCCTTCCATCGAACGGACAGCCTCGGGCTGCGCTTGAACCTGCCGCTCATGTCGAACGCCAGCGTCACAGGAGAACCAGTGCCATGGTCAACGCGAATGCGTTCCCCGCCGAAGGCGGCTGCGACTGCCGGACGGTGCGCTACCGGATGGAAACTGCGCCGCTGTTCGTCCACTGCTGCCATTGCCGCTGGTGCCAGCGGGAGTCTGGCGCTTCGTTCGCGTTGAACGCCCTGATCGAGGCTGATCGAGTCACCGAATTCGGACAGTCGCCAGAACTGGTCCGCACGCCGTCCGAGAGCGGCAGCGGTCAGCTCATCGCCCGTTGCCCGAAGTGCAAGGTCGCCGTCTGGAGCAACTATGCCGGTGCTGGACCGCTGATCAGGTTCATGCGCGTCGGCACCCTGGACAACCCGGACCTCTTGCCCCCGGACATTCACATCTTCACGGCGTCCAAGCAGCCCTGGGTCGTGCTGCCCGCGGGCACGCCAGCCGTCGCCGAGTACTACGAGCGCGAGCGCCATTGGCCGTCCGCGAGTCTCGCTCGGCGCCGGGCGCTTCTTCCGCGCATCGAGGCATACCAGGCCGCGCAGAAGAGTGGCGCCTGACCCTTTGCCCGAGGCGCCCTCGACCGGCCGCCACGGCAGGCAAACTCATGACGCCAGCGCGCGAGCCGCGCGGTGTGCTCAGCCGCTTTCGACCTGCGTGCGCCGCCCCAGGCGGTGCACCGCCTCCACCAGCACGGCGACGTGTTCGGGCGGCACACCCGGGGTGATGCCGTGGCCGAGGTTGAACACATGGCCGGGATGCGGGCCGAAGGCCTGCAGCAGGCCCGCCGCCTCGCGTTCGATCGCCTCGTACCCGGCGTGCAGCGCGGTCGGATCGAGATTGCCCTGCAGCGCCACGCGTGCGCCCACCCGCGTCCGTGCTTCGGCGATGGAGAGGGTCCAATCCACGCCCAGCGCGGCACAGCCAGTGTCGGCCAGGGCTTCCAACTGGCCGGCGCCGTGCACGCCCTTGGCGAACAGGATCAGCGGCAGCGCGGCGGCCGCCGGGTGCGCGCGCAGGCGCTGCGCGATTTCGGCCAGGTAGCGCAGCGAGAACTCGGCGAACATCGGCGGTGCCAGCAGTCCGCCCCAGGTGTCGAACACCATCAGCACCTGCGCACCGGCCGCTGCCTGCGCGGCGAGGTAGTCGGCGACGGCGTGGGCGAGCGTGCCCAGCAGGCGGTGCAGGCTGGCGGGGTCGTCCCAGGCCATGGCCTTGGCGCGCGCGAAATCGCGCGAGCCGCTGCCCTCGACCATGTAGCAGGCCAGCGTCCACGGGCTGCCGGCGAAGCCGATCAGCGGCACGCGGCCGTCCAGTTCGCGGCGGATCAGGCGCACTGCGTCCAGCACGTAGCGCAGTTCGCCCTCGGGATCGGGCACGCCGATGCGCGCGATGTCACCGGCCGTGCGCAGCGGGTGCGCGAAGCGCGGGCCTTCGCCCTCGGCGAAGCTCAGTCCCAAGCCCATGGCGTCGGGGATGGTGAGGATGTCCGAGAACAGGATCGCGGCGTCGAGGTCGAAGCGCAGCAGCGGCTGCAGAGTCACCTCGCAGGCCAGTTCCGGCGTCTGCGCCAGCCGCATGAAGCTGCCGGCGCGCGCGCGCGTGGCACGGTACTCGGGCAGATAGCGCCCGGCCTGGCGCATCAGCCACACCGGCGTGGTATCGACGGGTTCGCGGCGCAGTGCGCGCAGCAGGCGCGTGCGGCGCGGGTCGTCGGCGGCGACCGGCAGTGCCACCTCAGGTGCCCTGCGCGAACATCACACGGAAGCCGCGGCGCAGTTGCGCATCGCGCGCCTGCTCGAAGGCCGCCAGCGCGGCGTCGCGTTCCAGGTACACCTCGCGGCGGCCGCCGGGCTTGCCGCCCTGCGTGCCCCACTCGCGCACCAGCGTCCAGCCGCCCAGCAGATCCTGCTCCAGCGCCAGCTGGTAGTAGCGCGGCGGCGCGCTGCCTTCGGGCTGGGTTTGCAGGTACAGACGCATGGGATGGGTGATCGCGATGGGGCCTTCGATTGTAGCGGTAGGCCAGAGTCGCGCCGCAGCGGCGTCTGTGCCGCGGCGCCGCACGCGCAGAGCTGACGGCGCCGTAATGGAACACGCGACGCGGCGCATGGTCGCAGCATCGGGACGGGACGCATCGGGAGCTGTTCATGGAGCATGGGCACACGGAATCGCTGTTGCAGTACTGGCGTCATCCGCATCTGGCGGACGGACACTTTCAGCCGCTGCGCTGGCGTGCCTGGCTGGGCTGGATCGGGGCGATGCTGTTGCTGTCGTTCCTGGCGATGGGCCTCGCGGCGTTGGCGATCCACCTGCTGGGTCACATGGTGCCCAGGGACCGCTTTATCGACTGGATCGCCGCGCATCCGTCCTGGCGCTTCGCGGCCACTCTCGCGGTGGGGCCGGTGGTCGAGGAATTGAGTTTCCGCTGCTTCATCTCCCAAGTACCGCGCGATGTGGTCGTCGGTTTCGGGTTTCTGGGCGCCTTACTGGCGGGCCTGCTGCTGCATGTCTTGATGGGAGGGCCGGCGGCGCCGGCGCCGCTGCACGATGTCGCGGTCACGTATTTCATCAATCTGGCGATCATGCTGCCGATCGCGGCCGCGCTGGGCGGTCTGCTCTGGTGGCTGCGTGTGCCGCTGCAGCGGGGATTGCGCCGCGGCGCCGCGCCGGTCATCGTTCTGACCACTCTATTTTTCGCGGCGCTGCATTCGTTCAACTTCGGAGAAGGCTTCAAGCCCTGGCTGCTGTGGCTGACCCTGCCGCAGCTGATGGCGGGCATAGTGCTGGTGTACGTGCGCGTGCGCCACGGCCTGCGCGCCAGCATCGCGACGCATCTGGGCTTCGACTGGTTGCTGCTGCTGTTGGTATGGACCGCGCGCCTGGCTCATGTGCACGGCGGGGTTCTGGATTTGTTCGCGACCGTCACTGGTGCGATCTTTTTCGCGGTCCTGATTCACGGCACGGTGTTCTTGTTCCGGCGCGGCGTGCTGC
>JAJYDI010000113.1 GCA_021777635.1 Pseudomonadota bacterium | reverse complement strand
GCCGAGCCGCAGTCGAAGCACCAGTGCACCGGCTTGAAGCCGCGGGTGACGTGGCCGCGCTCGACGATGCGCGCCAGCGCGCGCAGCATGTCGGCCTCGTAGCTGAAATCCATGGTGCGGTAGGGCCGCTCCCAGTCGCCGAGCACGCCGAGGCGCTTGAAGTCGGCGCGCTGCAGGTCGATCTGGGCGGCGGCGTACTCGCGGCACTTCTGCCGGAACGCCGCGGCATCGAGCTTGTCGCCGGCCTTGCCGTATTTCTTTTCGACCGCGATCTCGATCGGCAGGCCGTGGCAGTCCCAGCCCGGCACATAGGGCGCGCGGTAACCGGCCAGCAGCTTGGACTTGACCACCACGTCCTTGAGGATCTTGTTGACCGCGTGGCCGAGGTGGATCGCGCCGTTGGCGTAGGGCGGACCGTCGTGCAGGATGAACACCTTGCCGCGCGCGGCCGTTTTTTCCTGGATCTGCGCGTAGCGCCCGACCCGCTCCCATTCCGCGAGCCACGTCGGCTCGCGCCGGGGCAGGTCGCCGCGCATCGGGAAATCGGTCTGGGGCAGTTGCAGGGTGGCTTTGTAATCCATGCTCACGGCGGGGACTCAGGCGGAAACGGAAAGGGGCATGCCGAGGATCGCGCGCGCCGCGGCGGCGTCGCGGTGCATTTGCGCGGTCAGCGCGTCGAGACTGGCGAATTTTTCCTCGTCGCGCAATTTGGCGACGAACTCGACCGCGAGGCGGCGACCGTAGAGGTCGCCGTCGAAGTCGAACAGATGCACTTCCAGCAGCGGCTCGCGACCGCCCACGGTCGGCCGCAACCCGAGGCTCGCAACGCCGGGCAGGGATGCCCCAGTGTCGCGGGCGCAGGATGCGCCGGAGCGACCGCCGGGCAGGGACCCCGCCGTGGCGCCATCCACGCGCACCGCGAAAATGCCCTGCACCGGACTGACGCGACGACCGAGCCGGATGTTGGCGGTCGGATAACCCAGCGTGCGGCCGAGCTGCTGGCCGCGCACGACGCGGCCACCGATCGCGAACGGTCGCCCCAGCAGGCGCGCGGCATCGGCGAAGGCGCCGTTCGCCAGCGCCGCACGGATCGCGCTGCTCGACACCCGCTCGCCGGCGTCGTGCTGGGTATCGAACACCCGGGTGACGAAGCCGGCCTCGTCCCCCAGGCGCTCGAGCAGGGCGACATCGCCGTGCCGGGCATGGCCGAAACGGAAGTCGGCGCCCACCCAGATCTCGCGCGCGCCCGCGCGCCGCACCAGCACGTCGCGCACGAAATCCTCGGCGCTCATCGCCGCCAGCTCGGCGTTGAAGCGCAGCAGCAGCGCGCGCGTCATGCCGGCCGCGCACAGACCTTCGAGCTTGTCGCGCACCGACCCGAGGCGCGGCAGCGGTGCGCGCGCGAAGAACGCCCGCGGCAGCGGCTCGAAACTGATCACCAGCGGCAGCATCGCCCGCGCGGCGGCACGCTCGCGCACGCGCGCCAGCAGCGCGGCGTGGCCGCGGTGCAGGCCATCGAAGGCGCCCACGGCCAGCACGCTGCCGCCGGGGGCCAGACAGGGGCCGGCGGCATCCCGAGACACACTCATCATCGCGCGAGTATAGCCACGGTGCCGGCGCTCAAGCCTCGTGCAGCTCGCGCAGGCGGAAGCCCAGCGCGAACAGCACGGCGAGGTAGGCCAGCGACGATCCGGCCAGCAGCATGGCCAGCCGGCCGATGCGCAACCACGCACCGTCATGGGTCCAGTCCGGCCAGTACCAGCGTCCGGCCAGCAGGACCGCCGCCATCACCGCGATCGCCGCGCCCAGGCGCAGCAGGTTGCGACCCCATCCCGGTTGCGCCGCATAGACGCCGGCGCGGCGCAGTGCCAGCCACAGCTGGGTCAGGTTGAGATAACCGGCCAGTGCGCTGGCCAGACCCAGCGCCATGTGCAGGCCGGGCACGCGCGCCAGCCCGTCCAGCCAGCCGTGCGCCAAGTCGGCCGGCGTATGCCAGCGCCAGAACAGCAGCCCGACGAAGATCACGTTGAGCACCATGTTGACCGACATCGACACCACCGCCGCGCGCACCGGCGTCCGGGTGTCCTGACGCGCGTAGAACGCCGGCGCCAGCACCTTGACCAGCGCGAACGCCGGCAGGCCGAGGCTGAGCGTGGTCAGCGACAGCGTCGCCATCTCGGTGTCGAACGCGGTGAAACGGCCGTGCTGGAACAGGGTCGCGATCATCGGCTTGGCCAGCAGCACCAGCGCGACCGCCGCCGGCAGCGCGATCAGCAACGCGGTGCGGATGCCCCAGTCCAGCGCGCGCTGGAAGCCTTCGCTGTCGGTACCGACGTGATGGCGCGCCAGGCTGGGCAGGATCACCGTGCCGAGCGCGACGCCGAACACCCCCAGCGGAAATTCCATCAGTCGGTCCGACTGCGCCAGCCAGGTCTGCGAGCCGGCGATCAGGAACGAGGCGATCAGGGTGTCGAGCAGCAGGTTGACCTGCGCCACCGACGACCCGAACAGGGTCGGCAGCATCAGCTTGAGGATCTTCTGCACGTCCGGGTGGCGCCAGCCCCAGCGCGGCACATGCAGCAGGCCCAGCTTGCGCAGCGCCGGCAGTTGCACCGCCAGCTGCAGCACGCCGGCCAGCAGGATCGCCCAGGCCAGCGCGGTGATCGGCACCGCCAGGTGCGGCGCCAGCCACAGCGCGCCGGCGATCATGCACAGGTTGAGGATCACCGGCGTCAGCGCCGGCAGCGCGAACCGATGGTAGGCATTGAGCACGCCGCCGGCCAGCGCGGTCAGCGAAACGAACAGCAGGAACGGAAAGGTGATCCGCAGCAGGTCCGTCGTCAGCGCGAAGCGCAGTGGGTCGTCGACGATGCCGGGCGCGAACAGCCGCGTCATCCACGACGCCCCGAACACGCCCAGCGCCGTCACCAGCAGCAGGATGCCGCCGAGGGTGCCGGCCGCGCGCGCCACCAGCGCCTGCAACGCCGCCTCGTCGCCGCGCTGCTTGACTTCGGTAAACACCGGCACGAAGGCGAGCGAGAAGGCGCCCTCGGCGAACAGCCGGCGCAGGAAGTTGGGGATGCGGAACGCCACCCAGAACGCGTCGGTATAGGCGTTGGCGCCAAAGACAATGGCGATCACCGTTTCGCGCGCCAGCCCGAGCACGCGCGAGATGAAGGTCATCGAGCTGAACGAGGCCAGCCCGCGCAGCAGGCCCGGACGCGGCCCGTTCATGGCCGCAGGACTCGCGGCGTGGGGTCCGGGACGCGTCCCGCTCCTGCTGTCACCGGCGCATTGACCCGCCCGCCGCGCTCGCGCATACTTTCCGTCTTTTCCCTACCTGCGTTCGGAGTTTTCCCTTGGCCAACATCAAGTCCGCAAAGAAGCGCGCGCGCCAGTCCGAGCAGCGGCGCATGCGCAATGCCAGCGCGCGTTCCATGCTGCGCTCCACGATCAAGAAGGTCGTCAAGGCGCTCGAGGCCAAGGACAAGGCCGGTGCCGAAGCGGCCTACAAGGCCGCCGAGCCGGTGCTCGATCGCTATTCCAGCCGCGGCCTGGTGCACAAGAACAAGGCGGCACGGCACAAGAGCCGGCTGACCGCGCATATCCGCGCGCTCGGCTGAAACGGCCGGGACTCGCGCAGAAAGGCCGGCGCAAGCCGGCTTTTTTGTGGCCCGCGCCCAGGCGTCCGCGGGCCGCGGCCGCATCCCGACCGGCCGCCGAACCGCCACCGCCCCTGTCACGCCTCGCCCTCCGGGCGCATGCGGACGTCCGCGGCATCCGCCTCGGCACGCCGGGTCGCCGCGCGCAATCCGTCGAGAAACGTCTGGATCTTCAGGCAGACCTCCCAGGTGCCGCTGCGGGTGGCGGCCGAGACGACGAACCAGGGCTCGCTCCAGCCCAGTTCGTGCACGACCTCGGCGGCGCGATCCTGCGCCTCCTCGGGCGTCAGCAGGTCGGCCTTGTTCAGCACCAGCCAGCGCGGCCGCTGCGCCAGCGTGGCGTCGAAACGCTGCAGCTCGCCCTCGATCGTACGCACCTGCGCGGCCGGCTCGACGCCGTCGAGCGGCAGCAGATCGACCACGTGCAGCAGTAACCGGGTGCGCGCCAGATGCTTGAGAAACCGGATGCCCAGCCCGGCGCCTTCGGCGGCACCCTCGATCAGGCCGGGGATGTCGGCGATCACGAAGCTGCGGTCGGTTTCGATGCGCACCACGCCCAGGTGCGGCTGCAGCGTGGTGAACGGGTAATCGGCCACCCGCGGCGTGGCCGCCGACACCGCGCGGATGAAGGTGGACTTGCCGGCGTTCGGGAAGCCGAGCAGGCCGACGTCGGCCAGCAGCTTCAGCTCCAGCCGCAATTCGCGCGTCTCGCCGGGCGATCCGGGTGTGGCCTTGCGGGGCGCGCGGTTGGTCGAGCTCTTGAATTTCTCGTTGCCGCGGCCGCCATGACCGCCCTCGGCCACCTTCAGGCGCTGCCCGTGGGTGGTGAGGTCGCCGATGATCTCGCCCGTGTCGAGATTCGTGATCACGGTGCCGACCGGGACCCGGATCACGCAGTCCTCGCCGCCGCGACCCGACATCTGGCTGCCCATGCCATTCTGGCCGCGCTGGGCGCGAAACTGGCGCTGGTGACGGAAGTCGATCAGGGTGTTGAGCCCCTCGTCGGCCAGCAGCCACACCGAGCCGCCGTCACCGCCATCGCCGCCGTCAGGCCCGCCCAGCGGAATGAACTTCTCGCGACGGAAGCTGATGCAGCCGTTGCCGCCATCGCCGGCCTGCACGCGGATGGATGCTTCGTCGACGAATTTCATGGCGGCAACCGGTGAAGGGACGATGCCCGTGGCACTAGGATAGGCAGTCCACGGACCTCGCGTCCTGTGCGGCCCTGTGGCCCTGTCGGCGAGCAGGCAAAGAGCCTGATCCGCAAAGGACGCCAAGCCCGCGAAGATGAAAGTCCAAGGAGCTTTGCGTCCTTTGCGTCCTTTGCGGACCCATGCTGCTCGGGCGCCGAATATCCCGCCCCGTGCAGGAAACAAAGAGCCCCGCGCGAGGCGGGGCTCGGGCAAGATCGGGGCGGATGCGGATCAGCCCGGGATCACGCTCACATAGCGGCGGCTCTTGGGGCCGCGAACCTTGAACTCGACCACGCCATCCTTGAGCGCGAACAGCGTGTAGTCGCGACCGCAGCCGACATTCGCGCCCGGGTGGAACTGGGTGCCGCGCTGGCGCAGGATGATGTTGCCGGGCTCGACGGCCTGGCCGCCATAGATCTTGACGCCCAGGTACTTGGGGTTGGAATCGCGGCCGTTGCGGGTGGAGCCGCCTGCCTTTTTGTGTGCCATGACGTATTACCTCCGCACCGCGCTCAGGCGCTGATG
>JAJYDI010000112.1 GCA_021777635.1 Pseudomonadota bacterium | reverse complement strand
GCCGCCTCCTCGTGAATGCCTTGCTGGCTCAGCTGCATCGTCACCGCATTGACCTGCCGGTTGGCGATGCCGCTGACCTGATTGATGGAGACGATGCCGCGCACGCCGGCCAGCGCGTTGCCGGCGATGCGGGCACTCATGGAGTCGGGGCGCGATGCCTGCAGAGTCTCAATCTGCTGCGCCGGCTGGACCAGCGCCTGTGCGTAGGCACCGACCACGATTGCACCAAGGTTGGTCTGCAGGTTGGCGTCGCCGGCCGCGAGATTGACCGCGATCACGCCATGCGCGCCGGCCAGCGCGTTGCCGTCGAGGCTGCTGCGCGTCAGATACTGCAGCATGGAGGCGTAATCGTCGGCGAAAGCCGGGGCTGCGCACGGCAGCAGGAGCAGGAGCAGGAATCGACGTGAGCGCATGCCGGCGATCTCAGTGGCCGCCCGGAGGCGGCAGCAGTCCGGCGCCTTGCAGCGCACCGCTGACCGATCCGCCGATGCCGCGGGTAGCACCGCCCAGCGAACCCAGAGGCCCCGTCAGCGCGTTGGCAGGGCCCGCGCCGCGCGCCGGGTCGATGCCGAATGTCGGGCCGATCAGGCCTTGGACATCGGGCATGCCTTGCAGCGCCGAGCCGACCAGCGGTACCGGCGCCGCTGCAGCCAGCAGATCGCCGTCGTCGAGTTCGCGTGCTCCCAGGGTGCCTTCGACCTCGCGTCGCGGGCTGGGATCGACGATCAGCGCCACGCCCGGAGGAGCAGGCCGCACGGCGGGTCGAGAGGGCATGTCCCGCAGCAGCACGATCTCGCCCAGCCACGGATAGACCCCCTGCCGGGCACCGGCGGCATCCGCCTGATCGAAACCGCAGGCAAGAATCAGCAGCGCGGCCTTGCAACCCGCCAGCCACTTGATGCGGGAGTCACTCTCAGCGGTATGCATACGGGCATCCCCTCGGTCCATCGCACAGACCTAAGGGCAAGAGCAGTGCCAGCCATGTAAGCAGCTGTTTTTATTTTGATCCGTACGCCCGGTGTCGCACCGTTCCTGTGCCGAGTGTTGCTCCACCGCTACAGCTGAACCCAGGCTGGTGCGGCATTAGCCTTGTTTCATGCGCTTTCGTGGCATGGACTCAGGTGTAGTGCGATCGATACACCATCGCAGCTCCCTGCCGGCACAAGACCCCCCGCCGCCGGGCACCTCCGCCGACGCATCGGTTCGGCTGCTTTGATGGCGCGGCTCTTGAAGATGTCAGCCGAGGCTGACCTCGAGCTTCTTGCACAGTCGGTAGAGCGTCACGCGGGAGACCTGCAGGCGGCGCGCGCACTCGCTGACGTTGAAGCGCGTTTCCTGCAGGCAGCGCACGATGGTCTCTCGCTCGGCATGGGCACGCGCCTCGTCAAGAGACAGCATGCGCGCATCCTCGTGTTCGCCGTCCAGTTCGAGATCAGCAGGGCGGATCAGGCCGCCTTCGCACAGCACCACGGCACGTCGCACTCGGTTCATCAGTTCGCGTACATTGCCAGGCCATGGATGCGCGCTCAGCGCACGCAATGCGGCAAGGCTGTAGCCACGGATGCGGATGCCCAGTTCGCGCGCGTAACGGTCGAGAAAATAGCGCGCAAGGTGCTCGACGTCACCGCCTCGCTCGCGCAGCGGCGGCATGCGCAGTCGCAGTACATTGAGCCGGTAATACAGATCCTGTCGGAAGCGGCCTTCCGCGACCGCGCGCTCAAGATCCACGTGCGTCGCCGCGATCACGCGCGCGTCCACCTTGATCGACACATGGCTGCCTACGCGCTCGATCGTGCCCTCCTGCAGAAAGCGCAGCAGGTTGGCCTGCGCATCCAGCGGCAGATCGCCGATCTCGTCGAGAAACACGGTGCCGCCCGCGGCGGCCTCGATACGGCCGATCTTCCGCGAAGT
Source organism: Pseudomonadota bacterium (assembly GCA_021777635.1). Next base: position 3,713 of record JAJYDI010000112.1, on the reverse strand, counting down.
CGCCCCGGTGAATGCGCCACGCTCGTGACCGAACAGCTCCGAGGGCACCAGCTTTTCGGACAATCCGCCGCAGTTGATGGCGATGAACGCTGCATCATGGCGCGGCGACAATGCGTGCAGATTGCGGGCCGCGATTTCCTTGCCGGTGCCTGACTCGCCAGTGATCAGGATCGGCACATCGATCGGCGCCAGCTTGCGCAACTGTGTCAGGAGCGTGCGGACGGCTGGACTCTCGCCCACCATGCCGCCCAGCCCCAAGCCAGCCTGCGACTCGGCATTGCCGCGTGGTCCCAGCTCCGACATGCCCCACGCATGCCCAAGCGCGGCACACAGACGCTCCACGTCCAGCGGAGCCGTGCAGAAATCGAAGAAACTGCTGTAGATGACCTCGCGCAAAGCCGCACTGCTCAGCGTTGCCGGCGCAACCTGCGCCAGCCATTCGACATCGGCATGTCGCGCAATCAGCGCAACCACATCACGCAAACGCGCGGCGTCGCCATCGCCGAGGTCCACGAGGACAACGCGCGTCCGAGCCTTGCGCAAGGCCGCGGGCACCTGGGCCAGCGCGGCTACGTTGACCCTCTGCCAGCCGCCGGCCAGCAGCGCGTTCTCCAAGCCCTCCGCCATGGCACCGAAATGGATGAAACTTCGCAAAGCGGTCTGAGTCGTTGCCATCTCCGCACTCCTTGTCACCCGGCTGCGCTCCGGCTGCGTCGTGTCGACTCCGAGACGATCAGGCCTGGGCGCAGCGGACCTCAGCATTCGTCAACTGCAATCGTGCAGCCTCGCTTGGGGCCCGGAGTGGTCGTCGCACGTGCTGTGCGGTTCCCGAGTGTTTCAGATATATCACATTTCGTAATGTTTGATGGAACCTCTTAACATACGCGATCGTATGTAGCCCTGCGGGGACATCAGAAATGAAAACGGCGCGCCATGAAAGGCGCGCCGCTCGAAATTTCTGGTGGGCGGTACAGGGATCGAACCTGTGACCCCTTCCATGTCAAGGAAGTGCTCTACCGCTGAGCTAACCGCCCGAATCGGCCGGCAAGTCTAGCCGCTCGTCGGGCCGATCAGCAAGCGCGCCCAGACTGGCATCGACTAAAATCGCATCCGCTCTGCGCCAAGGCAAACGCGCCATGTCTGCAGCACCGACCCAGCCCCTCGACAAGGACACATTGATCGGCGCCTGCACCCGCCTGAAGCTGGTTCTCAACCTGCCAGGCCTGCAGCGCGAGGTTGCCGAGCTCCCCGCCGAGTATTGGGGAACCCGTGGAGGACGCGTTGGCGTGCATTCCGCCGCCGAAGCCATCTTCCTGCGTGGTTACGCGCCAGCCGACGGTGAAACCCCGATCGAGGACCGGCAGACGCTCGAGCGGATGCCGCGCATCCGCGCCTTGATCCATACATTGATTCCCGCGCCGCCGAAGCGATGCCTGCTGGCCCGGCTCAACCCCGGCGCAACGATCGCGCCGCATATCGACCGGGCCGACTACTTCAGTCACACCATACGCATCCATGTGCCGATCTGCACCGATCCCGCCGTGCTCATGGTCTGCCGTGGCCGGGCCTTTCACATGCGGGAAGGCGAAGTCTGGGCACTCAACAATTCGAACCAGCACGCGGTGCTGCATGACGGGACGCAGGCACGCACACATCTGATATGCGACTTCCTGCCGACACCGGAGCTGGAAGCACTGATCCTTGCAGGTGACCGCTCGCTCGACGTCGATGTACCCGACCTTGCCGTGCGCCTTGATCGACTGGCCCTTCGGTCCAGCGCGGCGCGATGATCGTCACCGATCGATTCGTCTTTCTGCACCTGCACAAATCAGGTGGCACCTTCGTCAACAGGTTCCTGCAGGCGTTTTTCCCTGATGCGCGCCAGATTGGTTACCACCTTCCACGCACCTGCCTGCCCGCATCCTGCGCCGCATTGCCTCTGCTCGGCAGCGTACGCAATCCTTGGGACTACTACGTGTCCTGGTATGCGTTCCAGACCGCGAAGCCGCGACCAAACCCCGTGTTCAGGGTGGTCAGCGACCAAGGCCGGCTCGGATTCGCCGACTCTGTCCGCAACCTGCTGACGCTGGGAGAGCAGCCGGCACTCCTGGATGCGGTGCGCTCCGGCCTGCCGGACATCTTCCCGAATCGTGGCATCAACCTCACGCGCGACTGTCTGGAACCACTCGTCGGCAGCCGGCTGGGTTTTTACAGTTTCCTGTATCAGCACATCTATGGCGAAGCCAATGATGTCTCCATACTCGACATGCATGCGCTGCGCGACGGTCTGCCCGTGCTGCTCGAGCAGATCGGCGTACCGGCAACCGCAGCGATGCGCCATTACCTGTCGCGCGCGCCGGCCTTGAACTCAAGTGAGCACGGCCACTACGCTGATTACTACGATGCAACCCTGCGTGCCCTGGTGGCTGAACGGGACGCCGAAGTGATCGCGCGTCACAGTTATGCATTCGAAGTCGCCGGAAGCTGAGCAGCCCCTTCAGCCCGCCAGAACCATGGCCTTGATCTTCCGGATGGTGTCACGCACCTGCGCCGCCTGCTCGAACTCGAGGTTCTGTGCGTGGCGGTACATCTGCGTCTCGAGCTTGCGGATGGCAACCGCTGCGGCGGCCGGGCCCATGGCACGATAATCAGCCGCGTCCTCGGCGACCTTGGCAGACGCGGAGTCACCACGCCCACGCCCGCGATGCCCGGCCGAGTCGCCCTCGCTGCGGGCACCTTCCATGACGTCGCTCACGGCGCGCACGATGCTCTTCGGCACGATTCCGTGCGCGCGGTTGTAATCGACCTGTCGCTGCCGGCGGCGCGCAGTCTCGTCGAGGGCCGCCCGCATGGAGCGGGTAATGCTGTCGGCATAAAGGATCGCCTTGCCGCGCAGATTGCGTGCGGCACGACCGATGGTCTGCACCAGGGAGCCTGCAGAGCGCAGAAACCCTTCCTTGTCGGCATCGAGAATCGCCACCAGCGACACCTCGGGCATGTCCAGGCCCTCGCGCAGCAGATTGATGCCGACCAGCACGTCGAATACGCCCAAACGCAGGTCGCGGATGATCTCCACGCGCTCGACGGTCTCGATGTCGGAATGCAGATAGCGCACCCTGACATCGTGCTCGCCGAGATACTCGGTGAGGTTCTCGGCCATGCGCTTGGTCAGCGTGGTCACCAGCACGCGGTCGCCCAGTGCGACGCGCTGGTGGATTTCGGACAGCAGGTCGTCCACCTGGGTGCGCACCGGACGCACCTCGACATCGGGATCGACGAGTCCGGTCGGACGCACCAGCAACTCGACGATCTGATCGCGAGACTTCTCCAGCTCATAACGGCTCGGCGTCGCCGAAACGAAAATCGTTCGGGGCGCGCGCCGTTCCCATTCCTCGAACATCAACGGCCGGTTGTCCAGCGCAGACGGCAGACGGAAACCGAACTGCACGAGGGTTTCCTTGCGCGAGCGGTCGCCCTTGTACATACCGCCCAGCTGCGGGATGGTCACATGCGATTCGTCCACGACCAGCAGGGCATCCGCCGGCAGGTAGTCAAACAGGCAGGGCGGCGGCTCGCCGGGCATGCGGGCGGTGAGATGGCGCGAGTAGTTCTCGATGCCCTGGCAGTAGCCGACCTCCGCCATCATCTCGAGGTCGAACTGGGTGCGTTGCTGCAAGCGTTGCGCTTCAACCAGCTTGTTGTCGCGATAAAGC
>JAJYDI010000111.1 GCA_021777635.1 Pseudomonadota bacterium | reverse complement strand
AAACCGAACTCGGCGACGCGCTGGTCATCGACAGCCAGCACGCCACCACCAAGGATGCCAATATCGATGTCGAGCGGCTCTACGCCGACTATCACACCCGCAGCGGCATCACGCTGCGCTTCGGCAAGTTCCTGACCCCGGTGGGGCAGTGGAATCTGGTGCATGCCGACCCCCTCGTATGGACGGTGTCGCGCCCGCTGACCACCACGGGCAGCTTCTCGCGCCATGCCAGCGGCGCCATGCTGTACGGCACCGTCAGCCTCATGCACAACGATCTCGATTACTGGCTGTTCGCGGATGACAGCAAAGCGCTCGCCTTCACCCGCAGCCACAATCTGGCATTCACCGACTATGGCGCCAGCAGCACGCTGAGGAACGACTTTCAGCATGCCATCGGCGGCCAATTTCTCTATCACATGCTGGACGACCGTCTGAGCCTGGGCGCGTCGTACGTCCGCTATGCCCTGAAAAATCCGCAGCAGCAGTACCGGCTCACCGGCATCGACTTCGGATGGTCAGGCCGCCACGTCGAATTCAGCGGCGAGGGCATCTGGCGCACGGCGGACAGCCCCCAGGTTCCGGATGAATACGGTGGCTATGTGCAGGCGGTTGTTCCGCTGCCGCGGCACCTGTATGCCGTGGGACGCTATGAGCGGTACCGGAATTCGCTGCCCAGCCAGTGGGTGACCCTGAGGACATTCGGCATCGACTACCGGCCCGAATCCGGCCTCTCGCTCAAGCTCGAATACCGTGAGGGAAACAACAATGCCGCGCTGGCGCCGAACGGCGTGCTGGCCTCGATCGGCGTGCTGTTCTGAATCATGCCGTCACTATCCAGCCGCCGACTGGTTGTGCTTGGCGTCCTCGTCGTCGCGGGCACCTTCGCGCGTTACGCAAAGGCTGCACCGGCGGGTGAATCGAAGATCGCGGTCATCGTTTCGAGCCATGCACACGACGCGCAGGCGATCGATCCCGGGATGCTGCGCAACATCTATCTGAAGAAGATCTTTGTCGACCCGCAGGGGCATGCCTATATTCCGGTCAATCTGCCGCCGGACAGCAGGCTGCGGCAGGCCTTTTCCCGCGCTGCCATCGGCATGAGCGAATTGCGATTGCAGAACTATTGGAATCAGCAGTACTTCCAGGGCGTCAGTCCCCCTTACGTGCTCGGGTCCGAGGCGGCCGTGGTGGAATTCGTGGCCAAGACGCCCGGCGCCATCGGCTACGTGAAACCGTGCTTCGTCACCGCGGATGTCCATGCCGTGCTGCTGCTTACGCTCCCTGCAGCGTCATCCTTGCAGCCGGCCGGAGCGTGTCCGGATCGCGCGACGCACTGATGATTCGGAACCCCTGCACTTGCGCACCGTAGCGCGATGACCGCGCAAACGGTTGCAGACAAACCCTGCACCCTGCAAGTTTCGGTAGCCTGCGCGCCGCCTTAAAAGTGCATGAATATGCTTGAAAAACAAGCATTTGTTCGATTGGCACGAATATCGCTCCAGGCGTAGGGTCAGCCACCTTTCGCGGAGCGTCACATGCCTGGTCATGCAACAAGTTTCGGCGCCGATACGTGCGTGGTGGAAGGCGTGTCGCTGCGCGTGTCCACTCCGACCCACAGCCTGCTGCGCACGTCGACCGAGATCGCTGCGCCGTCGCGCCGGATGATCCAGGTGAGCAAACCGGAGCATGCCGACAGCGCCGCCGATGAACGCAGGCAGACATACGCTGCGCGGGCCGACCGATCCGGCGGCAGCGTGAAAGTGGTGCTGTATTCGCATGACACGTTCGGCCTGGGACATCTGCGTCGCAACCTCGCCATCGCCACACGCCTGCTGGAGTGCGAAGGGAGATTTTCGGTTCGACTGCTGACCGGTTCGCCGGTCATCCAGCAGTGGAATCTTCCGCCTGGCCTGCGGGTTCAACCGCTGCCACCGGTGGTAAAAACCGGTGCCGAGCAGTACGCCGCGCGCGATGGCGATCAGCTGTTCGGGATGGTCAAGGGATACCGCGAAGCGCTGATTCTCAAGACCATCCTGCGCTACCGGCCGGATGTGTTCCTGGTCGATCATGCCCCCGCCGGCATGAACGGAGAACTGCTTTCGACGCTGGCGCTGATTCGCCGGGAGCTTCCCCAGACGCGGACCATCATTGGCCTGCGCGATATCCTCGACAGCCCGGCCACCGTGCAAAAGCTGTGGCGCGAGCAGGAAATCTATCCGCTGCTGGAGCAGGCCTATGACGATATTTTCGTCTATGGCAGCCGGGCGCTGTTCGATGTGGTCGAAGGGTATGGCATGTCGCCCTCGCTCGGCGCGCGCGTACGCTATTGCGGACACGTTGTGGCGGCGCCCGCGGCGCACGCTCGGCCCGCCGGCGCGGAGCAGACGCAGCCTTGCTGGAATCCGGAGCGCCCGCAGGGACGTCCGGTGGTGCTGGTCACCGCTGGCGGCGGTGGCGACGGCTTCTTCCTGATGGACGCCTACCTGCGGGCACTCGCGCATCTGCCATGGGGCAGCGTGCATTCGGTGGTTGTCACCGGGCCGCTGATGCCCGGTGACGAGAGCGATGCCTTGCGCCAGCGTGCAGCGGGCCGGCCGGATGTCGAGCTGGTGGATTACACGACCGATCTGGTGCCGAGCCTGCGCGCGGCCGATCTGGTGGTGGCGATGGCGGGATACAACACCAGCGCCGAAATCATGGCCTTGCGCAAGCGCGCCATACTGGTACCGCGCGCCGCACCGCGGGCCGAGCAGCGCATGCGCGCCGGTCTGCTGGCGAAACTGGGTGCCGTCTGGAGCGTCGAGCCCGACGCGGATCTGGTGCAGAAACTCGCGGCGCTGATTCCCGCCGCGCTGACCGCGCCGCCGCTGCTGGAGTCCGCCAGTGCGGTGATCGACCTGAACGGCGCCGAGCGGGTCGCGCAGTATCTGCTCGAAAGCTCCTGCGCGACGGCGACCCCGCTGGAGCGCCGGGCATGATCGACCCTGCGGCGGGACCGATTGCCTACGTGATGAAGCGTTATCCGCGCCTGACCGAGACCTTCATCCTCAACGAGATCCGCGCGATGGAGCGGCTGGGCGCGCAGCTGCACATCTTTTCGCTGCTGCCGCCGGAGCTGCCGCCGCATCACCCGATGGTGAGCGAAGTGGTCGCGCCGATCCATTCGCTGCCACCGCAAGGTCGCGCCAAGTGGGCCAGTCTTGCCCGCGTGCACGGCCGCATGCTGGCCGCTTCACCGCTGCGCTATGCGGGCGCGGTGTTGCGAGCGATGCTCTGGTCCGCCCTTTCGCCCACCCCGCTGTCGGTATGGAAGCAGTTCGGTCGCGGCGGCTATGTGGCAAGCACTTGCCGCCATGCGGGGATCCGCCACATCCACGCGCATTTCGCCAATGCGCCAGCGGCGACGGCGCGCTTCGCCAGCCTGATGTCCGGCATTCCCTTCAGCTTCACCGCGCATGCCAAGGATCTGTACCTGACCCCGCCGCGCGTGATCCAGCGGCGCGCGCGCGCGGCCACCTTTGTCGCCACCTGCACCGGCTACAACGCCCGCTACCTGCAGGATCTGCTCGGTGCCGATGCCGGCAAGGTGCATCTGGTCTATCACGGCATCGACCTGTCGCAGTTCGGTGTGCGTGAAGCGCCGCAGCCCACTGCGCAGGCACAGCCCCGGCTGATACTTTCCGTGGGCCGGCTGGTGGAGAAGAAGGGTCACGATGATCTGATCACGGCCTGTGCGCTGCTGCGCGAGCGCGGTCACTCCTTCCGCTGCATGATCGTCGGTGAGGGCCCGCTGCGCGGCGTCCTCGCGACGCAGATCGCGCAGCTGCAGCTGCAGGACAGGGTGACGCTGGAGGGTGCGATGACGCATTCGAAGCTCATCGCGCTGTACCGCCACGCCGATCTGTTCGCGCTGGCGCCACGCATTGCCGACGATGGCGATCGCGACGGCATTCCGAATGTCATCGCCGAAGCGATGGCGATCGGCATCCCTGTCGTGTCGACGGATGTGTCCGGCATACCGGAGCTGGTTCAGCACGGACACACCGGACTGCTGGCGCCGCCGAATGACCCGAGCGCCATGGCCGATGCGCTGGGCCGGCTGCTGGCCGACCCGCACGCGGCGGCGCAGCTGGCGCGCGCGGCGCGCGCGCGGTTGGAGCAGGACTTCGATCTGTGGACCACCACGCGCCGCCTGCACGCGCTGATCGAATGCCATGAGTGCAGCGAAGTCAGCGACCAGACACCCCCCGCCGCCGCCGAATACCCAACGACCAACGTCGAGGTCGCCTCATGAAAATCCTCTACATGAATCCCGATCGTGGCATTCCGGTACTCGGTGACAAGGGCGCCTCGGTGCATGTGCGCGAATTCGTCACGGCCGCGACCGAACTCGGTCATGACGTGTTGCTGGCCTGCGCCACGCTCGGCAGCGGCAATCCGCCGCCGCCGGCGCGGATCGCCTGCATCGAATACAGCGTCACCGATGCCGACCTGCATGCGGCGTGCATCGAATTGGGGTTGCCGGTGTCCGCGCTGTCCGATCTGGCCTTGCGCCGCGAAATCTCGCGGCTGGCCTATGACCGCACGTTCTCTGCGCGTGTGCTGACCCATCTCGCCGGCACCGGCTTCCGACCCGATCTCGTGTACGAGCGTCACGCTCTGCTGCACCGGGCCGGCGTGCGCGTGGCACGGCGACTCGGCGTGCCGCGCCTGCTCGAGGTGAATGCACCGCTGGTCGAGGAGCAGCGGCGCTTTCGCGGGCTGCGGCTGGAGCGCGAGTCGCGCGTGGCGGAAGTGGAGTCCTACCGCGGAGCCGATGCGATCGTGGCGGTGTCCGCCGCGGTGGCCGAGCATGTCGGGCACATCCTCGGCAGCCAGCAGGCGGTGCACGTCTTGCCCAACGGGGTGGATCTGGCGCGCTTCGGCAAACACCAGGGCGGCAGCGCCCTGCGCGCGCAGCTGGGGCTGGGCGGCAGTCCGGTGCTGGGTTTCGTCGGCAGCTTCAAACCCTGGCACGGCATGATGTTTCTGCTCGAAGTGTTCCGGGCGCTGGTGGAGATCCGGCCCGAGCTGCGGCTGCTCGCCGTCGGTGACGGCCCGGAACTGGAGACCATCCGCAGCCGCGTCGCCGAGTGGGGCCTGGAGCGTCAGGTCACCCTGCCTGGGCGGGTGCCGCACGCCGAGATTCCGGCCTGGCTCGATGCGATGGACGTGAGCGTTGCGCCCTACCTGCCGGATCCGGATTTCTATTTCTCGCCGCTGAAAATCATCGAGTCGATGGCTGCCGGCTGCCCGGTTGTGGCGCCGCGGATCGGCCAGATCGCCGAGTTGATCCAGGATCAGGCCACCGGACGGCTATACATGCCGGGTGATCCGGTCGCCTGCGCGCAGGCGCTGCTGGAGCTGATCGATGCGCCCGATCATCGCCGTCAGATGGGACGTGCCGCCGAGCTCGCGGCGGCCAGCCACAGCTGGGCGCACGTGGTCGAACAGGCGCTGTCACTGGCGCGGGCGCCAACAGTATGCCGGGCGGTGGCGCAGTGATGGCGCGGCGCGCGCGCCCGCACGCGTGGCTGCTCGACTATCTGTGGCCGGAATGGAAAGCGCTGTCCGCCGGCGCGCTGGTGAT
>JAJYDI010000110.1 GCA_021777635.1 Pseudomonadota bacterium | reverse complement strand
GCGGCGAGCTACGCCGGGTCGGCGCGACGGTGGACCCGCATCTCGAAATCACCACGTTTTGCCAGCGCGCGCAGCGCAGCGCCGGCCCCGCCCTGCTGTTCGAACGCGCCGGCGCGAGCAGGCACCGCTTTCTCGGCAATGTGTTCGGCAGCGCCGAGCGCATCCAGCTGGCGCTGGGGCGCCGTCCGGTGGCCACGATGCGCGAACTGGGCGAACTGCTCGCCGCGCTCAAGGAGCCGCGCTGGCCGGGCTCGCTGCGCGAAGCCGTGTCGGCCCTGCCCGCCTACGGCCAGCTGGCGCTGGTGGCACCGCGCACGGTCACCACGGCAGCGTTCCTCGCCGACTGCCGGCAGGGCGAGGAGGTCGATCTCGGCGATCTGCCGATCCAGACCTGCTGGCCCGAGGACGCCGGCCCGCTGGTCACGCTGGGTCTGGTGATCACGCGCAGCCAGCGGCTGGACCGCCAGAACATCGGCATTTACCGCATGCAGGTAATCGGCCGCAACCGCGTGATCATGCGCTGGCTGGCGCATCGCGGCGGTGCCCAGGACTACGCCGAGTGGTGCGAGCTGCATCCGCGCGAACCATTCCCGCTGGCGGTCGCGATCGGCGCCGACCCGGCGACCACGCTGGCGGCGGTGGCGCCGCTGCCGGACACCCTCTCGGAATTCGAGTTCGCGGGCCTGCTGCGCGGCGCGCGCGGGCACGTGCTGCGCAGCCGTCTGACCGGGCTGGACCTGCCGGCCGGCGCCGAGATCGTGCTCGAGGGCCACATCCAGCCCGGTGACAGCGCGCTGGAGGGGCCGTTCGGCGATCACACCGGCTACTACAACGCGGTCGACCGCTTTCCGGTGTTCACCATCGAGCGCATCTGCCGGCGCGAGGACGCGATCTACCAGGGCAGCTGGATGGGGCGCTCGCCGCACGACGAGCCATCGATGCTGGCGATGGCGCTGAACGACCTGTTCGTGCCGATCCTGCGCCGGATCTTTCCCGAGGTCGTCGATTTCTACCTGCCCGCGGCGGCGTGCTCCTATCGCCTCGCCGTGGTCAGCATCCGCAAGCGCTATCCGGGCCACGCGCGGCGCATGATGTTCGCGGTCTGGTCGTACCTGCGCCAGTTCACCTACACCAAGTTCGTGATCATCACCGACGACGACATCGATGTACGCAACTGGGACGACGTGCTGTGGGCGCTGTCGACGCGGGTGGATCCGGCACGCGACTGCCTGATCACCGAAAACACGCCGGTGGACTACCTCGACTTCGCCAGCCCGCAGCCCCACCTCGGCGGCAAGCTCGGCATCGACGCCACCAGCAAGTGGCCGGGCGAGACCACGCGCACCTGGGGCCGGCCGATCCGGTCCGATCCCGCCGTCGAACGCCGCGTCGATGCGTTGTGGACGCAGACGTTCGGCACCGCGTCTGACCCAGATCAGTGAACCGGCGCGGCGGCGCGCTCACGCTCGCGCCTGCCGCCCATCGCCCGAGGAGGATGCATGCAACTCGTCTGCCCCGCCGGGAGCCTGCCCTCGCTGCAGGCAGCCGTGGATCACGGCGCCGATGCGGTGTACGTGGGCTTCCGTGACGCCACCAATGCGCGCGCGTTCCCAGGCCTCAATTTCGACGAGGCCGATCTGCGCAGCGGCATCGCCTATGCCCACGCGCGCGGCCGCAAGATCTACGTCGCGCTCAATACCTACCCGACCCCGGCGCAGCTCGGACACTGGGAAGCCGCGGTGGAGCGCGCCGCGGACCTGGCCGTGGACGCGCTGATCATCGCCGAGCTCGCGGTCCTCGACTATGCCGCACGGCACTACCCCGCGCTGCCGCGGCACCTGTCGGTACAGAGTTCGGCCACCACCCACGCCGCGCTGCGCTTCTACGTCGAGGAGTTCGGCATCAGCCGCGCGGTACTGCCGCGGGTGCTGGCGATGCAGCAGGTCGAGCGTCTGGCCGAGAAGTCGCCGGTGCCGCTGGAGACCTTCGCCTTCGGCAGCCTGTGCATCATGGTCGAGGGTCGCTGCCAGCTGTCGAGCTACGTCACCGGCGCCTCGCCCAACCGCCACGGCGTCTGCTCGCCGGCGAAATTCGTGCGCTGGGACGAAACCGCGGACGGCCGCAGCGTGCGTCTCAACGACGTGCTGATCGACCGCTTCGCCAATGGTGAGGCGGCCGGCTATCCGACCGTGTGCAAGGGCCGCTACCTGGTCCGCGGCGAAACCTTCCACGCGCTGGAAGAACCGACCAGCCTCAACACGCTGGACCTGTTGCCGCGCCTCGCCGCCTGCGGCATCGCCGCGCTCAAGATCGAGGGCCGCCAGCGCAGCCCGGCCTATGTCGGCGCCGTCGCCGCAGTCTGGCGCCGCGCGATCGACCGCGTGCAGTCCGATCCGGCCGGCTTCCGCGTCGAGCCGGACTGGCAGGCCGCGCTTGCGCGCGTCGCCGAAGGCACGCAGACCACCCTCGGTCCCTACCACCGTTCCTGGCACTGAGTCCGCCCATGCGCCTGACCCTGGGACCCTTGCAGTACTTCTGGCCGCGCCGGCAGGTGCTCGATTTCTATGCCGCGATGGCGGAGCTGCCGCTGGACGCGATCTACCTCGGTGAAACCGTGTGCAGCAAGCGCCGCGAGCTGCGCGGCGGCGACTGGCTGGCGCTGGCGCGCGAACTGGCCGCAACCGGACGCGAAGTGGTGCTGTCGGCGCTGACGCTGATCGAGGCCGAGTCGGAGCTGGCCAGCCTGAAGCGCCTGGTCGGCAACGGCGAGTTCGCGGTCGAGGCCAACGACATGTCCGCCGTGCAGCTGCTGCGCGAGCGCGGCCTGCCGTTCGTCGCCGGGCCCGGCGTCAACCTCTACAACCAGCGCGCGCTGGCGCTGCTGCGCCGGGCCGGCATGACGCGCTGGGTGCCCGGCGTCGAGCAGGGCCGCGAGCAGCTCGCGGAGATCCGCCAGGCGGCGGATGCGGGCATGCTGCCGGAAATCGAGCTGATCGCCTGGGGCCGCCTGCCGCTGGCCTACTCGGCGCGCTGCTTCACCGCCCGCGCGCACGACCTCGCCAAGGACGATTGCGCCTTCCGCTGCCTCGACGATCCCGAGGGCCTGACGCTGGCAACGCGCGAAGGCGCGCCGTTCCTGCGCATCAACGGCATCCAGGTGCAGAGCGAGGCCGTCTGCGATCTGGCGCCCGAGATCGATCAGCTGCGCGCGGCCGGCGTCAACCTGCTGCGCCTGTATCCGCAGCCGCAGGGCATGGCCGACACGGTCGCCTATTTCCGCGCCGCGCTGGCGCAGCCGCCGACGCAGCGCCGCGGCGATTGCAACGGCTACTGGCACGGCGAGGCCGGCATGCGCTCAGCGGGACCGCCCCATCAAGACCCGCTGCGCCAGCGCCCGGGGGCACCCCTCGCCGCGCGCTGAACGGATCCCTTGCCGCGGGGGCGTGCCTTCCCGCCAACCGAACGCCCCTTGCCTGTCGCGGGCAAGCTCCGCACCGTCTGGTTGCGCTCGGCTGCCCACGGTGCCCCAAGGGTGGGCGACCCAAGGCCGCCGCTGCAGGCGAGCGACCGCTCTGCTCGTGAGTCATGCGTTCGCCCACGCCCGCAAATTAGGGCAGCGGAAGTCGCGACACCGGTTCAGGCACCCGCGTGAGCGCGACCGCAGCGGGCGCCCTGCGCGCGGCGTGGGCATCGCGCGCGACGGCGGCGAAACGTGCGGCGCGATGCAGTGCGATGCGCAGCGCGAGCGGGATCGACTCCCAGGGCAGCTGATCGAGCAGGTTGCGCGCGGTCAAACCCAGTTCGGTGTCGCCGGTCAGCGCCAGGCGACGCTGGAAAAACAGCGTATCGGCGTCCTCGAGGCGACTGGCCAGCAGCAGGAACTCCAGCGCGCGCCCGCGCACGGCCGCTGCGGCCGGGGCGCTGCGTTCGCAGGTGCGCAGGCGATCGGCCTGCGCGGTCAGCACCCAGCGCAGATCAAGGTCGGTCACCTCGATGGCGATGCGGCGATCGACCAGGAACGCCAGCTTGCCGGCCCGCAGCGGCGCCTGCAGCACGCTCTGGGTGACCGCCTCCAGAAGCCGCCGCTGCCAGACGTCGGGCACGGCCCGCAGCGGCAGTGCCAGACGCTGCGGTGGCGGCAGCAGGCCCAGCAGGCGCTGGCGCCAGGCGTCCGCGAACGCCGACGTCCGGTCCGCGGCGGATGCCGCCGCCGCGCCCGTGCGCTGCTGCTGCGCCAGCGCGCAGTCGATCGCCGTGCGCATCAGCCGCTCGCCGTCGGCAGGATCGAGATGCCGCCGCGCCGCGCGCCGGCGCGCGCGCTCCTGCACCTGCTCCTCGCGGGCGGGGTCGCGCAACGGCAAGCCGTCGCGCTGCTTGCGCGCGGTCAGCGACGCTACGATGCGCTGACGCAGCGCGAGTCCGTCGATCAGGGCGTCATCGATCCGATCGATCAGGAAACGATGGCCCGCGGGGGGCAACGGCAAGGCAAGCGACATGGGCGGAACCTCCGCCGCCTTGATACCGCGGCGAAGTCAGGCCCGCCTTGTCCTGGATCAAGGCCGCGGCGGAGACGGCCGCAGGCAACCCTCAGTGGCCCGCCGCCGGCACGTAACGGCACTCGGACTCGACCTTGGCGATCTCGGGGATGCTGCTGCTGACACAGCTCCAGCTGACCGAGCGGCGGCCGGCATCGAGCTTCGGTGTCAGCGTCACAGCGACCGCGTCGGGGCTCACGGCACCGGTGAAACCGACGTTCAGCACGCCGCCGGCGCCGACCACGATATGGCTGATCTCGTTGCTGGTGAGGTAGTCGGGCGCACCGACCTTGGCGGCCGCGTTGCTGGCCGGAGCCCTGCCGTTGGCGATCATGGCGTTGGCGACCGACGCCTTGACCGAGGCCAGCAGCAGCGAGCTGAGCGCCACGTGCAGCGCATTGGGGTTGATCGGCGGGCCGACCGGCGCAGCCGGAGCCTGTGCCTGCGCGGCGATCGAGAGAACGAGCAGGGAAACGGCGATGGCGCTGCGACGAAGCTGCATGGCGAATCCTCAGAATGCGTTGATGCCGGTGATTTCGCGGCCGACGACCAGCTGATGCACGGTCTCGGTGCCCTCGTAGGTGATCACCGATTCAAGGTTGAGTGCATGCCGGATCGGCACGTACTCGACGGTGATGCCGGCGCCGCCGAGAATATCGCGCGCCTCGCGAGCGATGTCGATGGCCATGCGCACATTGTTCCACTTGGCCAGGCTGACCTGGGTCGGCTGCATCCTGCCGGCGTCTTTCAGGCGCCCAAGCTGCAGTGACAGCAGCTGCGCCAGCGTGATGCGCCGGGCCATGTCGGCGAGCTTGAGCTGCACGGCCTGGGTGGCGGCGATGGGCTTGCCGAAGATGATGCGCTCCCTGGCGTAGTCGATCGCCTGGCTGGAGCAGGCGATGGCCGCACCGATCGGACCCCAGGTGATGCCGTAGCGCGCCTGCGTCAGGCAGCCCAGCGGACCCTTGAGGCCCCTGACCCCGGGCAGGCGATTGGCGTCCGGCACGCGCACGTGGTCGAAGAACAGCTCGCTGGTGACCGAGGCACGCAGCGACATCTTGCGGTGGATGTCGCGGGTTTCGAAGCCCTTCATTCCACGCTCGACGAGGAAGCCCTGGATGCCCTCGTCGGTCATCGCCCAGACGATCGCGATGTGCGCCAGGCCGCCATTGGTGATCCACATCTTGGCGCCGTTGAGGATCCAGTCGCCGCCGTCGCGTCTGGCATGCGTCTTCATGTTGCCGGGATCGGAGCCGCCGTGCGGTTCGGTCAGGCCGAAGCAGCCGATCACCCTG
>JAJYDI010000109.1 GCA_021777635.1 Pseudomonadota bacterium | reverse complement strand
ATCTCTGATGCTCAGCCATTCGGGGTAGCGCTCGCCATTGCGTCGCAGGCTCCAGACTTCGCCGCGCCAGTGGCCGCTGCGGTCGACGGCTTCCCACAGATCCGCGGGCAGCGGCCGGCCGTCCTCCAGGCAGCGCCAGGCGGTGAAATCCAGGCCCGCCGCCTCGCCGCCGCTGTAACCGCTGATGTTGCGGCAGGCGGCGTTGACGGCCAGCACGCGATGCGCGCTGTCGGCGATGATCACGCCTTCGGCGATCGTGCCAAGGGCTTCGGCCGCGGTGCGCCGCTCCTGCTCAAGGCGCAGGCGCTCGCTGAGGTCGTGGATGACCGCCATGCGCACCGCGTTGCCGGTCAGGCTGGCACCACTGCTGCGTACCTCCACCGGCACCGCGTTGCCATGTGCATCCAGCATCACCCGTTCGGCCCCGTCCGCAGGGCCGTCGGCCAGTTCGGCCAGCGCGCGGGTGCTGGTGCGTTGCGCGAACAGTCCGTCGAAGTCGGCCCCCAGCAGGCGATCCTGCGGAAAGCCGGTCAGCGCGATGGCGGCGCGATTGGCCTCGACGATGCGCCCGCTGCGTTCGTCGATCACCACGATGGCGTCCTCGGCGCCCTCGAGCAGGGTGCGGTAGCGCTCGTCGGAGCTGCGGATGCCCGCCAGCGTGCGGCGTGCGAAATAGAGCCAGATCAGCACCACCAGCGCCGAGGCGCCGACCACGGTCCAGAACAGGATGCTGGCCAGCCAGGCTGCGCCCAGCGCGATGCTGCGCGAGAAGACATTGGTCAGCGGGCCGACGGCGTTGTTGATCACGAGGATGCGCTGCGCCTCGCGATCGAGCAGGGCGCGCGCAGGCTGAGGCTGGGCGTATTCGTGCTGCAGCCGCGTCGCGATCGCCGCGAGTTCATCCATGTACGGGTCGGTGGCGCGCCAGCTTTGCAGGGCATCGCGAACGAACGGCGCCGCGCCGACGTAGTGGATGATGAACATCGTCCCGGGGATGGCCGGTTTCAGAAAGGTGCCTTTCAGAAGGGCGCTCCTGGCCAGCACGTAATCGGGACGCGAAGTGGTCAGGGCGTTCCTTGCCAGGCGATCGGAATTGACGATGATCATGCCGCGCTGGAACAAGGTCAGATCGGCGGCGTCACCGCTGACCGCATACGCATAGAGATCGATGGTCGCCTGCTTCTGCGCCTTCGACCAGGTACTTTCGGCGTTGAGGATGCCGGCGACCGAAACCTGCAGCTGCAGCGCTACCCAGGTCAGCCACAGCACGAATGCCACGATGCCGATCAGGCCATAGATCAGCGGCCGCAGCCGTCTCGCGAGATCCGAAGACAGAAGGCTGCTGCGCATCTCCTGCACGACGGTGGCTCCCGGTCAGATCGCGGCAGCGGGCGGGATTGCCCGCCGCCGCAATTCGGTCGCCATGCGCGGCTCAGGCCGCCACGGAGACTGGCTTGCGCTCCACGCGCGCATGCTCGTAGCAATGATCAAGGCTCGCACGCATGTATGTGTAGGATTTGACAACGCACTGGCGCAGATGCTCCACGTCGCCCGGTGCCGGGTCATTTCCCTTGAGCGTGCAGACAATGTCAAGCGCTTCCCAAGGATGGGAATCATCATAGTCGGCATGCAGGGTCAGCCAGCGCATGGCCTTGGCGCGCACGCGGGCATCGAAGCCGTAGGCGTAGATATCGTCCTGGGTCACCAGGACGGCGCCTTCACCGGTGGTCCCCTCGACGGCGAAGTTGGTGGCGATGATGCCGGCGGCGAGGCTGTCGTTGTGACAGACCTGCCAGCACCAGTGGCTGAGCAGCTGGGTTTCCGGCGCGACCGCGCCGCGCATCACTTCGGCACGCGGCACACCTGCCGCATCCGCCCAGTCCAGCCAGTAATCGGCATGGTTCTGCTCGATACGGATATTGCGTACCAGCCAGCGCCGGGCCATCGTCTCGCCGCGACTGCGACCGTAATGGGTCTTCAGCAGGCTCATGGCCATGTAGCGGGGGAACTGCTCGATCACCGGCCAGATGCCGGCCATGAAGTTGCGCATGGAAGCCGGATCGAGGCGGCCTTCGCGCATGTCGGGCCAAAGCGGGTGTGCGAGCACCTCGCGCTTGACCTCATCGCTCGATTGCATCAGATCCTGTGCCCACTGCGGATAGCTGGCAGGATCCTTCAAGGCTCCGGTACGGACGAAATCACGACTCATGACGGGTTCTCCAGGGGTGGCCCGGAGTCGTGATAACACAATTGTGAACGATTGTGTCGAGACGGCCTGGACGCTTGTGCGAGGCGTAATCCGCGACGCCAGGGCGGCAGCACCGGCAAGGCACGGACCGCTGCCGGCCCGCGCGGGGCAGGGCGTCTACGCCACCTGCCGCGACGAGCGCTTGCGGTCGTTCTCGGTGAGGTGCTTCTTGCGCAGGCGCACGGCCTTGGGCGTGACCTCGACCAGCTCGTCGTCCTCGATGAACTCCAGTGCCTGCTCGAGCGACATCTTCACCGGCGGCGTCAGCGAGACGTTCTCGTCCTTGCCGGCGGCGCGGATGTTGGTCATCTGCTTCTCGCGCAGCGCGTTCACCGTCAGATCGTTGTCCTTGGCGTGGATGCCGACCAGCTGGCCCTCGTAGATATCCTCGCCGGCGCCGATCAGCAGACGTCCGCGCTCCTGCAGGCTCATCAGTGCGTAGGGCGGCGCGCGGCCGGTGCCGTTGGAGATCATCACGCCATTGGGGCGCTTGGCGATCGCGCCTTCACCGCGCGGGCCGTAGTGGTCAAAGACATGAAACAGCAGGCCGGTGCCGGCGGTGATGGTGCGGAACTCGGTCTGGAAGCCGATCAGGCCGCGCGCCGGAATGATGTAGTCCAGGCGCACGCGGCCGCGTCCGTCGGGCTCCATGTTCTTGAGCTGGCCGCGGCGGTTGCCGAGGCGCTCCATCACGCCGCCCTGGTACTGCTCCTCCATGTCGACCACCAGCTGCTCGAACGGTTCGTGCAACACGCCGTCGACATCCTTGACGATCACCTCGGGACGCGAGACCGCCAGTTCATAGCCCTCGCGGCGCATGGTCTCGATCAGCACCGACAGATGCAGCTCGCCGCGACCGGAGACGCGGAACTTGTCGGGATCCTCGGTCTCCTCGACGCGCAGGGCGACGTTGTGCAGGATCTCGCGCATCAGGCGATCGCGGATCTGGCGGCTGGTGAGGAACCGGCCGGCCTTGCCCGCGAACGGTGAATTGTTGACCTGGAAGGTCATGCTGATGGTGGGCTCGTCCACCGTCATCACCGGCAGGCCTTCCGGCGCGGACGGATCGCACAGGGTATCGGAGATGGTCAGACCCTCGACGCCGGAGATGGCGACGATGTCGCCGGCCTCGGCGGTGGGGACCTCGCGGCGTTCCAGGCCCATGAAGCCCAGCACTTGCAGCACGCGCCCCGGGCGCTTCTTGCCGTCCTTGTCGACGACCGCAATCGGCATGTTGGTGCGCACGCTGCCGCGCTCGATGCGGCCGATGCCGATGAGACCGACGTAGCTCGAGTAGTCGAGCTGGCTGATGCGCATCTGGAAAGGGCCGTCGGGATCGACCTGCGGCGGTTTCACATGCTCCATGATCGCCTCGTACAGCGGCGTCATGTCGCCGTCGCGCACATCGGCGTTGAGTCCGGCGTAGCCGTGCAGGGCGGAGGCGTAGACCACCGGGAAATCGAGCTGCTCGTTGGTGGCGCCGAGACGATCGAACAGGTCGAAGGTGGCGTTGAGCACCCAGTCGGGCCGGGCGCCGGGGCGGTCGACCTTGTTGATCACCACGATCGGCCGGAAGCCCATCTGGAACGCCTTCTGGGTGACGAAGCGCGTCTGCGGCATCGGTCCGTCCATGGCGTCGACCAGCAGCAGCACCGAGTCGACCATGCTCAGCACGCGTTCGACTTCGCCGCCGAAGTCGGCATGTCCGGGGGTGTCGACGATGTTGATGCGATTGCCGCGCCAGGTGATCGCGGTGTTTTTGGCCAGGATGGTGATCCCGCGTTCCTTTTCCTGGTCGTTGGAATCCATCACCCGGTCAGGCACGACCGTGCGGGCGCTGAGCGTGCCCGACTGCTTGAGCAACTGGTCCACCAGCGTGGTCTTGCCGTGGTCGACGTGGGCCACGATGGCGATGTTGCGCAGGTTTTCAATCGACATGCGGCGTCACCCGGCCTTGCATCCGGGCGCCTGACAATGGAGTGGACTGCCGAGTATAGCGGGGCGCGAGGCCCGGCGGCCAAGGGCCCGCTGAATGAGCCGCGCTCGCGCGGAACCCTCCGGCGGGGGGAGGAGGAGAGGGGGTCCAGAAGCTGGCGTTGCCCACACCAGCCCGCTTTCACTTTGGCAGTCAGAGGGTGGTCACCTTGGTCGCTAGTTGCCGCCTTGGCGGTGAGTCTTCGCGCAGCGGCAGCTGACGCCGGAACCGCTAGATTCGCTTTTGTGAGGCGCGCCGTGATGCCGTTCGTCCTAAGGTTGGCGCAACCGCCGGGAGTATGGACGTGGATTTTCTGATCAGCCCCGTGCGCGAGACCGTGCATCGCCGGAACGACGATCTGCTCAGCGCCGGGCTCGGCCTCGCGGGCCTGCGCGGCGCGCCGGCTGCGTTCGCCGATCCCGCGCAGCCGACGCCGGCGGAGCTGCGCCGGCGCGCGATCCAGATGAGCTGGAAGGGCATCGCCGATCTCGGACCGCTGGGCGGCTACGGCAGCGTCTATGGCGCCGTGCCCGACGTGCCGGGGCGCGAGTATCAGGCCCTGGCGCGCAGACCCGGCGCGCACGCTCCGCATCGCGTGCTGGTACAGGTGCCGGACGCCTACGACGCCAGGGCGCGCTGCCTGGTGGTCACGGCCTCGTCGGGCTCGCGCGGCGTCTACGGTTCGATCGCTCTGGCCGGTGCCTGGGGCCTGCCGCGCGGCTGCGCGGTGGCCTATACCGACAAGGGCACCGGCAGCGACTATTTCGACACCGCCGACGCGACCGGCGTCACGCTGGACGGCACGCGCGCCAGGGCCGGCACGGCACCGCTCGCGTTCCAGCCCGGGTACGACACGCCCGACGACGGCATCGCGATCAAGCACGCTCACTCGGGTGACAACCCCGAGGCCGACTGGGGTCGCGACGTGCTGCAGGCCGCGGCGTTCGGTCTGGCGATGCTCGACCGCGCCTTACCGGCGCAGGCGCCGTTCACGGCCGCGAACACGCGCATCATCGCCACCGGCCTGTCGAACGGCGGCGGTGCGGTGCTGCAGGCGGCCGGCCTCGACGACGCGCACGTGCTTGACGCGGTGGTGGCGCTGGAACCCAACGTCAACACGCCCGGTCACGGTCGCGCGCTCTACGACTACGCGACCGAGGCGGCGTGGCTGATGCCCTGTGCGCTGGCCGCGGCACGCTTCAACGCCACGCCGCTGGCGCGCCTGCCGGACGGCACGCTGCCGCCGATCTCGCTCGCGCGCTGCGCCACCCTGAGTGCCGCGGGCACGGTTCAAGGCGGCACGCTCGCGGCGCAAGCGGGGCAGGCGCTGGCGATGCTGCACGCCTCGGGCTGGGCCGATGACGCGATCGCCACCGCGGCGAGTTCGGTCGCATTCGATCTCTGGCGTGCCATCGCGATCACCTACGCCTCGTCGTACCTGCGCGCCGGTGTCGGTGCCATGCCCTGCGGTTACGGTTTCGTCTTGGCGGTGCCGCCGAACGAAAACGCGGCGGCGGTGCGCGCGGCGTGGTCGGCCGATGCCGCCGGCATCCCGCCCGGCTCGGGCGTGGTCATCCGCGATGCGCTCGCGTCCGGTGCGGATGCGGCTGCCCCCGGCCTGCGTTGCCTGC
>JAJYDI010000108.1 GCA_021777635.1 Pseudomonadota bacterium | reverse complement strand
GTCAGCATGCCGCCGGCCTGGGTCTTGCCGCCCATGCGCAGGGCGTAGCCCGTTGACGCGGAGGCCGGGGAACCGGAGGTGCCGGACGCGGAGCTGGCCGGTGCGCTCGGCGTGCTGCTACTGACGAAGCCCGTCGGCAGCACCCCGACCTTGCCGGCCAGTGTGTAGGTGCTGCTGCTCGATGCGCCCTTGACCGTCAGGGTCATCAGATTGCCCACGATGGTGCCGCTGATGCTGCTGCCATCGGCGGAAGTGCCGCTGACATTGCCACTGGCGTCAACCTTCACCGAGGCGGCCAGGATGGAGGGCTGCGGCGCGCTGGACTGCTGCATGGACGGGGACGACGCCGACGATGCGGGCGCCGCCGGGGTTTGCTGCGCGCTCATGCCCGACTGCGCCAGCACGCCTTGCAGGCTGTAGGTGCCGGGCGCGACGGCGACGACGCCCTGCTCGATCAGGTCGCCCAGATCGAGTTCGGGCGTCCAGTTGTCGTCGGAGGCGATGTACTGCATCAGGTTCTTCAGATCGTCGTCACAGCCGGAGCCCAGCGTTCGCGATGCCGAGGTCAGCGCGCTCGTGGAACTGCTCGTGCCGGCGGTCATGCTGGCCTGCGCGATGGCTTTGGCCATGCCGTCGGTGTCATGGTGGCCGGCGGGCATGGCGCAATACCCGTCCGCAACGGCCTTGATCGCCGCCGACACCGCCAGGATGTCGTCGTGATACTGCGACAGCAGCGCCGCGTAGACCGTGGGTGTGAGGTTGGCGTAGCTGCCGTTGTTCGCGATGTACATCGCCAGCGCCGCCGTGGTCACCTGGCTGATGACCAGATTGGGCAGATTGGTCTTGCTCAGCGTGCCGGCCGCCAGCATCGCGCTGCTCGAGCCGAGATAGGCGGTGAGGGCGACCTTGCCGTCGGGCGACGTGGCGTTGGCGAACACTGGTACGGACGTGTTGGGCAGCGTCACCGACACGGCGTAGTTGCCCTGGGCGTCGGCGGTGATGGTGCCCACGGTGGTCGCGCCGGCTTGTCCCAGCGGTGCGCCGGTGGTGATGGTGACCACGGCATTGGCGATGGGCGCGTCGATCACCGCGCCGCTGAGCGAGGCGCTGGAGCCCGGTAACCCGCCGCCTCCACCTCCGCCGCCGCCGCAGGCGCTCAGGCTCAGCGCCAGGGCCGCGGCCAGCGGCATCAGTGTCCAGGGACGTATGAGATGGGGTGTCGAAGTTTTCATCGTGAACTCCTGAAGGGTTGTCAAGACTCGAGCGAGGGGTCCCGCAAGGACAGGACTGCTGACGATAATAGCTGGGAAATTTTTACATGCAATGAAAATTTTTGCGATAAACTTCACACCGACGCTCGGCCCTTGCCGAGTCTGAAAGACCATGGGACGCCCACCTCGCCAATTGCCGGCCACCCAGCCCTCCGCGCAACCGTTGCCGCCGGCCGAGGATGTCTTGCGCGCGCTCGGCGGCATCCTAGCCCCGCTGCTGCGCCTGCTGCTGGCCAGCGGCATGGACTACACGCGCCTGGCGGCCGAGCTCAAGCCGCTGTTCATCGAGCAGGCGCGTCTCGAACTGTTGCGCACGGGGCAGAAGGACACCGACTCCGCGATCAGCCTGCTGAGCGGGGTACACCGCAAGGACGTGCGGGAGTGGCGCGAGAACGGGCTGTCCGGGCGCATCGCCCAGGAGCTGTCGATCAGTTCCCAGGTGTTCGCCCGCTGGGTGCAGGATCCGCAGTACCGCGACCGCGGCAAGCGACCGAAACCCCTGCCGCGCCTGGGCCCTGCGCCGTCGTTCGAGACCCTGGCGCGCAGTGTCACGCAGGACGTGCACCCCTATACGATGCTGACCGAACTCATCCGCCTGGGGCTGGTGGAGGTGCGGACCGTCAAGGGCCGGGAGATGGTGGTGCCGAACCGGGACGGCTTCGTGCCGCCGCCGGGTTCGCGCGAAATCATGGAGTTGTTTGGCGGCAACATCTCGGATCATGCCTGCGCGGCCGTGTCCAACCTGCTGGACAAGGCTCCGCGCCTGGAGCAAAGCGTGTTCGCCGAGGGCATCACGCCCGAATCGGCGGCACAGCTCGGCGAGTTGGCGCGCAAACTCTGGGCTCAGGCGCGCAGCGAGATGATTGCCGAAGCCACGCGCCGCTACGATGCCGACCAGCATCGCGAAGACGCCACCTGCCGCATGCGGTTCGGAGCCTACTTCTGGTCGCAGGACACCATGCCGGATGGTCCCTCGCAGGACATCACGGAACAGGGAGAACGCAGTGATACCGAATAAACCCATGCGATGGGCGATTTGCGCCCTGTTGAGCCTGGCGTTGGCTTCCTGCGGTGGTGGCGGCACGTTTGCTTCCAGTGGCGGGGTCGGCACCGGCGGCACCGGTATTTCAAGCGGCACGGTGACCGGTTTCGGCAGCGTGGTGGTCGACGGCACCGCCTACAGCAGCGCCACGCCGCAATATTTCAACGGCAACGACCAGGAAGGAGCCGCCCCGGCGCCATCGACCGCGGTGCAGCTCGGCGATCAGTTGCGCGTGGATCTCGATGCGCAGGGCAATCCCACTACGGTGGTCATCGAGCCCGACCTCATCGGCGCGGTCGCCAGTCTCGACAACACGCCGGCCGCGAACGCCAACGGCTTCACGGTCAACGGCGTTGGGGTGCGCGTCAACAGCAATCCGGCTGCCGGCCCGGTCACCTACTACAGCGGCCTGGCCGGCTATGGCGACCTGAGCCCCGGCATGCAGGTCGAGGTGCATGGCGCCTACGGTATCGATGCTGGCGGTCCCTACATCCAGGCGACGCTGATCGAGCAACTGCCGAGCGGCAATCCCGTGACGCGCATCACCGGCGTGGTCTCCGGGCTGAACAGCGCGACCGGTACCTTCCAGATCGGCAACACGAGCGTGCAGTTCAGTGCTTCGACCGCCATGGTGCCGACCGGTGTTTCCCTGGCCAACGGGCAGTTGGTCAACGTGTGGAGCAATGCTCCGGCTAGCGCCAGCGGCGCCATCGTGGCAGGGGCCATTCGCATCCGCACCTTGCAGGGCATTTCCGGGCCGGCGCAGATCGGCGGCCTGGTGTCCATGCTCGCGGGCAACCGCTTCCAGGTCTCGGGCGTGCCGATCGACGCCAGCGCGCCCGGCCTGGCCAGCGTGCTGCAGGCGCTGGCCGACGGCGAATACGTCGTCGTCCAGGGCCAGGTCGATCCGGCGACGGGCGTGGTGGCCGCCAGCAGCATCCGGCTCTACGCCGCGCAGCCCTCCCAGGTCGAACTGCGCGGCACCATCACGGCTTATGTGAGTCCGGGCAACTTCCTGGTGCGCGGCGTTCCTGTGGACGCCTCGCAGGTAACGCTCTCGTCGGCTTTGGGCAACGGCGTGTTCGTCGATATCGTCGGCAGCATCGGCAGCGGCAGCGGCAATGTGGTGACGGCTAACACGGTGACCGTGTTGAATGCGCCGCCCGATGGCGGCACGGTCGATTACCAGGGCACGGTCAGCAACCTGGACGCGGCGCACGGCACCTTCACGCTCACCTGGCAGCACGAGGGGACATCGACCTCGTCCACCGTCACGCTGGCGCCCAACGTGGTGTACAGCAACGGGACGGCCTCGCAGTTGACCGATACCGCCAATGTGGAGATCGAGGCGACCAACACCGCCAGCGGCCTGCTCGCCTACAGCGTGTCATTCAGGAACGCCGGTGGATCATCCGGCGGCGGGGCGACCGAGACCAGCGGCGTGGCTTACGGCTACAGCCCCAGCACCGCTTCTTCGCCCGGCAGCTTCCAGATCAACGGCCTGACGATCACGATCCCGCCTAACGTATCGGTGCCGAGTGGTTTCGGCAACGGCGTGAAGGCCGAGGTCTCGTTCACAACGGCGACGAACGGCCAGAACGTGGTGCAGAAAATCAGCATCGACAACTGACGGCGCCGGTCTCAGCCGCGTTGGTGCGCCAGCACGGGCGGGTCGGAGGCCGCCGCGTCGAGCTCGGCGAGTTCCGGCACATGCTGGCGGCGATCGACGAACAACTGGTTGCCGGGAAGCTTTTTGGCGGCCTTTTTCAGTTCCGCCAGGACGTTGGATAAGTCGCGGTGCGAATCGAACATGCCGGGCGTGACGCACAAGGCGCCAATCGACAGGCTCGGGATGGGGAAGAACACGGCGTCGCCGCGCCGGTTCTCCGACCAGTAGCCGCCATCGGCCAGGGTCTGGTCGTCGAAGAAGTCGCGCACGCCGGCCTCGAAGCCCTGCAGGATCTGCTGCAGGGCGTGTTCCCAGTGGGCGGACAGCAGCAGGGCCATGAAGTCGTCGCCGCCGATGTGGCCGACGAAACTCTCCCCCAGCGTCAGTCTCGACTTGAGCAGATCGGCCAGCAGCAGGATGACTTCGTCCCCCATGCGGTAGCCGAAGCGGTCGTTGAAGGCCTTGAAGTTGTCGATGTCGAGATAGGCCGCGGCGAAGCGATTGCCCTCCCGTAGCCAGCGGTCAATGCAGTCGTTGAGCGGCACGTTGCCCGGCAGCAGGGTCAGCGGGTTGGCATACCGTGCGGCCTGGACCTGGAACTCGGTGACCAGGCGCAACAGGTCGCCGACCAGCAGCAGGCCGCGGTACTGGCCCTGTTCCGTAACCAGCACGCCTTCGGTGGCGTGGCGGTAGCTCGAGTCGGCGATCAGGTCGCTGGCCTGCTGCAGGCTGCTCTTGGCCTCCAGGCGCAGTACGTCCCGGCTCATCACCAGCGAACAGGGTTTGTTGCCGAACAGGTCGCGGACATGGGGCCGGAACAGCCGGTCGGCCATCACGTAGCGGTTGATGATGCCCAGAGCCTGACCGTCGGCGTCGACCACGGGGACCGACATCAGGTCGGCGTCGGTTTCCAGCAGGCGCAGGACGGATTCGACTTTGGTGTTCGGATGCACCGGGTTGATGCGGCGCGCCAGCCCCAGCACCGATTGTTCGATGCTGCCCCGGCTGGCCAGCGCATGCAGGGCGGGCTGGGCCTTGTCCAGTGCCTGCCTTGTGACGCGCGCCGGCTCGGCCGGGGGATGCGCGTGCGGGCGGGCGATGAAATAGCCCTGCGCCATCTGCACGCCGATCTCGCGCAGGGTCAGCAGATCGCGCTCGGACTCCACGCCTTCGGCCACCACCAACGACTGGCTGGCGTCGGCCAGCAGAAGCATGGACTGCACGAAGGCCGCCTTGAAGGGATCGTCGGCCAGGCTGGCGGTGAAGCTGCGGTCGATCTTGAGGTAGCGCGGACGCAGCCGCTTCCAGACCGCGAAGCGGCCGAATCCCTGGCCCAGATCATCCAGGGCCAGGCCGTAGCCCAGTTCGCGCAGCCTCTGCGCTTCGGCCAAGGCGCGGCTGTCCTCGCCCAGCAGGTCCGACTCCAGCAGCTCCAGGACCAGCTGCGAGGGCTGCGTGCCGAGGTCGTGCAGCCAGCGCAGGGTGCTGTCCTGCGAGAACCAGCCGCTGTCGAACAAGGCCTCGGTCACATTGATGAAGAGTTGCCCGCCCAGGCGCTGCGCGACGAAACCCTCGATGCTGGTCTGCGCGCACAGCTGGTCGAACGGCGCGAGCTGTTCGCACGCGCGCGCGGCGCCGAACAACTGGTCGGGTCGCTCGAGGGCCGTGTCCGCGGGGCCGCGGATCAGGGCTTCGTAGCCATGGAAGGTGCGGCTGCGCAGGTCGATCAGCGGCTGGAAAATCGCGCGCAGCCTGCGCGCGCGCACGACGGACTGAAACGCGCCGCAGTGGTGGCCATCGGCGTGCATGGAAAGGGTGGTCATGTCGGCTCCAGGACCCAGGATTTAGTGTTTGGGCTGTTTTTATGTCATCAACATGTCAGGTGCATGACGGTCATGCCGAC